>JAWOHF010000197.1:0-5034 GCA_046496285.1 Candidatus Aminicenantota bacterium | reverse complement strand
ATAACCGACGAGGACGCCGCGCTCCTCGAGGTGACCATCCCGACGGGGCGCCCCCACCAGATCCGCATCCACCTCAGCTACGCGGGATACCCGCTCGTCGGGGACCCGCTCTATGGGCTCGCCGGCGTCCCCCGCGTCGGGGGCGTCGACGACGATCGCGGCACGACCCCCGGCGCGACCGGCTACCTCCTGCATTCATGGAAGATCGGGTTCCCCCACCCGGCGGGAGGCGAGGAAGCCGAGGTGATCAGCCCGCCTCCCGCCGCGCTCGATCCCGGCAGCCAGCCCTCCCGCGTTTGACTTGGCGTCGCGTTTTTCATATGAATGGACCGGGAGGCGAATATGACAAGAAGATCCTGGATGCTCACGCGGGCACAAACCCCGGTGGCCGTAGCGGCCCTGCTCTGCATGGGCTGGCTTGCCGGCGCGTTCGTCCTCTCACCCGCCGCTTGCCGGAAGGCGCCCTCCCCGCCCCCGTCCGCCGAGAGCGTCGACCCCGTCCTGTCCGAACTCGCGGATTTCCTGGCCATCCCGAACGTGGCCTCGGACACGCTCAACATCCGCCGCAACGCCGACCACCTGGCCGGCCTGATGCGGAAAAGAGGCATCGACGTCCGCCTCCTCGAGATCGAGGGAGCCCCTCCGGTCGTCTACGGCGAGATCGCAACGCCCGGCGCGCGGCGGACGCTCCTCGTCTATGCCCACTACGACGGCCAGCCCGTCGATCCGGCCCGCTGGGCGAGCGATCCCTGGACGCCCGTCCTGCGCTCGGGACGGCTCGAGGACGGCGCTCCCGTCGTTGCGTTCGACACTCTCCCCGAGGGCCCGGAAGGGGACGAATGGCGCATCTATGCCCGGGGCGCGAGCGACGACAAAGGCACGATCGTTGCCTTCCTGGCCGCACTCGACCGCTTGAAAGACGCCGGCCAACCGTTGTCGGTCAACGTCAAAATGCTCTTCGAAGGGGAGGAGGAGGTCGGCTCGCCGCATCTCGAGTCCGTCCTCCGGGCCCACCCGGGCCTTTTCCGGGCCGACGGCCTGCTCCTCTGCGACGGGCCCGTCCACCAGACGCGCCGGCCGCAGATCGTCTTCGGCGCCCGCGGGGTCATGGGCCTGGAGATGACCGTGTACGGCCCGGCCCGGGCCCTCCACAGCGGCCACTACGGCAATTGGGCCCCGAACCCGGCGGCCCAGTTGGCCGGCCTCATCTCATCCCTGCGCGACGATCAGGGAAAGGTCCTGGTCCCGGGCTACTACGACGACGTCCGCCCCCTCTCGGCTTCCGAAAAAGAGGCCCTCGAGAAGGCCCCCCGCGTGGAGGAGGACCTTCTCCGGGAATTCGCCCTGTCCTGGAGCGAGGGGAGCGGCGCGCGCCTCGAGGAGCTCATCATGCGGCCGGCCCTCAACGTCCGCGGCCTCCTGAGCGGCGGCGTCGGCGAACGGGCGGCCAACGCCGTCCCGCCGGAGGCCCGGGCCTCGATCGATTTCCGTCTCGTCGCCGACCAGACCCCGGTCCGCGTCCGTGAGCGGGTCGAAGCCCATCTCCGGGACCTCGGCTGGACGGTCGTCCACGAAGCGCCCAACGAGGACGCGCGCCGCCGCACCCCGCGGCTCATCCATCTGGAATGGGAGAGTGGATACCCCGCCTACCGGGCCCCCCTCGACGCCCCGTTCTCCCAGGCCCTCGTCCGGTCGCTCGTCCAGGCCGTCGGCGGATCGCTGGTCGTCATGCCGGCCCTCGGCGGCAGCATCCCCATGGAGCTTTTCGACCGCGTCCTCGGCGTCCCCATCGCCCTGCTGCCCATCGCCAATCACGACAACAACCAGCACGGGCCAGACGAGAACCTGAGGATCCGGAACCTGCGCGAGGGCATCACGTTGCATGCCGCCCTGCTCTCCGGCCTAGGCGCGGCGTGGGAGTGAGCGAGCGCCCGTTCAGCCCTTCCAATCTTCCATGATCTGACCGAAGCAGGACAATCCGCTCGGGATGCAGGCCCCGTATCCGTGGCCCGGTGCGGTCCAGGCGCCGGCGAGGTAGAGGTTTTTGACGGGCGTCTTCTGGGGGAAGCGTCTGTTGCCGGAGTTGTCGACGGTCTGGTCCCAGCCGTAGATCGCGCCGCGCGGGTGGCCGGTGAAGCGCAGATTGGTCAGGGGCGTGGCGACCTCGACGACCTCGACGGCCTTGCGGAGCCCGGGCAGGAGCGTCCTCTCGACCCGGTCGATGAGGATATCGGCCATCCGCATCTTCTCCTTGGTGTAGGCCTCCTTGTTGCCCCAGAAGTAATCGGTCTCGTACTTCTTCCAATAGTCGTAGCCCTGGGCAACGATGATGTTGAGGGTGTTCTTGCCTTTGGGCGACAGGGAAGGGTCGAGGTTGTCGTAGACGGTCAGGCCGAAGCCCGCGTCCTCGTCCGCCCCTCCCGCCATGACCGCCCGGTAATCGGCCTCGACGTCGTAGCCCGTGTAATAGAAGATCTCGCTGTCCTCGAGCCCGACCTTGCGGACCAGGTCCGTTTTGAGTCCCAGCCAGACGAGGAACGACGAGAAGCTGATGGACATCTTCTCCATGCGCGCCAGGTGACCCTGGAGGAACTCTTTCTCGTCGGGCATCATCCGGCCGAACGTGTCCGGGGCGTTGGCGTTGGAAACGACGGCCCGGGCGAGGTGTTCGGTGCCGTCGGCGGTCCTGACGCCGATCGCCGCATGGTCCCTGGTCAGGATCTGCTCGACCTTCGTGTTGAGCTTGATCTCGCCCCCGTGCTTGCGGATGAGGGCGGCTAAGGCGTCGCTCATCTTCTGCGACGTGCCGACCGGATAGTAGCCGCCGCCTTCGAGATAGCCCATCAGGGGCATGGCGTAATAGAAGGCCGAGAGCTTCGACGGCGGCAGCCCGAAATAGCCCCAGAGCCCGGAGATGACGGCCTTGAGCTTGGCGTCCTTGACACGCTCGTCGGCCATGGCCCCCCAGGTCCGGTTGAAGTTCTTGAACAGGTGGGGGAACTTCGAGGGGAACGTGCTCATGTCGACCTGGCCGCCGGCGCGGGAGAAGCTGTTGAGGTCCTCGACAAACCCTCTCATGTCGGCGAACAGCCCGTCGATGCCCTCCGCCTCACCGGGGAAGTTCTTCTTGAGGATCTTGATGTAGCCGGCGACGTCCCGGTGGGGGACCCGGATGTCATGTTCGGGGTAGATGGCCCGGTAGAGAGGCTTGTGGGGTACGAACGTGACGTCGTCGATCTCGGGGAAGCCGGGGATGAGGTTGGGGACCCCGTTGCGCAGCCCGACCGTCGTCGAGTGGAGCGAGACGTCGAAGGTGAAGCCGCCGGGCCTCTCGAAGGACGTCGCGTACCCGCCCGGGATGAGGTGCTGCTCGAGGACCAGGACCTTGAACCCCTGGCGGGCGAAGGCCGCCGCCGCGCTCAGGCCGCCGAGACCGGCGCCGATGACGATCGCGTCGTAGCTTCCCGGCGGCAGCTTGTCCCGTCCGCCCTCCCCCCGCGGAATAGCGTTCCGATCCCAGCCCATGAGCGGGAACGCCGCCAGCACCGACTTGAGGAAATCCCTCCTGTCCCATGTGTTCGGGGTCATGGTTCATCCTCTCTTGTCTTACCGGGTTTCTCGAACTTGCCCTTGTAGGACCGCTTGCCGACGGCCGAGGACGCCTCGCGCAGTCCGGCGTCCGAGAACAGCTTCCGGATCTCCTCGACGGTCATCCCGTGCCCGGGCCGGGTCGGTTCCCAGACGAAGAACAAGCCCCGGGGCCTGAGCTTGGAGGCGATGGCCGCGGCCGTCTCCGCCCGAACGTCCGGCGCGATGTCGTGGATGACGCGGATGGCGACGGCGGCGTCGAAGGACTCCTCCCCGATGTCGAGCAGTCGGATGTCGCCGTGAAGGCATTCGGCATTGGGGTAGCGGGCCAGCCGCCGGCGGGCCCTGTCGATCCAGTATTTCGATGTATCGACGCACGTGACCTGGCCCGCGGGCCCGACGGCCCTGAGGAGAGCCAGGGTCTCGGAAGCCCCGCCGCAGCCGAGATCGAGGACTTTGGCCCCGGCCGGCAATCTGAGGCTCCGGACATAAGGGCCGTAGATCAGGAGCAGCCCGAAGAACCGCTTGAGCCTGTCCTCCAGGACATAGGGCCAGGGCGGGTTGTCGAAGTCGAAGACCGGGCGGGGCTTTTTTTTCGTCACGGATCCTCTTGGCCGGGGCCGGCAGCTTCCTTCCTACTCCAAGGTTAGGGGAATCGTCCGGTCGATGTCAAGCCCGGGGGCTGGGGCCGGGCCCGGTCGCGGTTGCCTCTTCGCCGACTAAATGGTGATATAATCGGGACGCAGACATGAAGAAAGGGCTGAGAAGACCCCTCAAGATCGCCGGGATCATCCTCGGCGCTCTGCTCCTTGTCGTCATCGTCGCGGGGCTTCTCGTCCTGTTCCACAAACCGCTCGTCAGGAACATTCTCCAGTCCCAGCTCGCGAAAAGGACGGGGATGACGGTCCGCATCGGGCGGCTGGACTACCGGCTCTTCCCCCTCCGGCTCACCGCCGGATCTCTCGTTCTCGGTCAGGAGGACGCTTTCCAGAGGATCGACGTCACGCTGGCCCGCCTCGAGGCCGAGGGCCATCTCAGCAAGCTGCTGCGCGGCGAGCGGCCCGCCTTCGGACGGGTCGCCGCCGACGGTTTCGAGGTCCGGTACGTCGAGAAGGCCGTGAACCCCGAGCCGGTCGATTACGAGACCATCGCCCGGCAGCTGGCGGACCTGCTGGCCCAGGCCGAGACGGTCGAGCTCAAGAACGGCCGCGTCACCGCCTCGCTCCCTGCCCAGGCCCTCGAGCTTGAAGACGTCCGGATCGAGCTCGCGGCCTCCGGCAGCGAGGGGCATGACCGGACGTTCCTCCTCGAGTGCGGCGCCTTCCGCGCCTCCGGGGGCGATGGCGGCTTTTCCGTCGAGGGCGGGCTCCGGGCGGCCGGCCTGGTCACCCCCGGCCCGACGTCGGCCGTGAACCTGCGGGCGGCCGTCCTTTCGCCCCGGATCTC
>JAWOHF010000047.1:0-3711 GCA_046496285.1 Candidatus Aminicenantota bacterium | reverse complement strand
GTTGAACTCGCGCTTGGGAGCGGGAGAAGATAAAAAAAATCCCCCGGGGGGTCGCCCGGGGGATCAACGATCTTAAGACCGGGATAATTAGGCGAAAAAGTCTCCGGGAACGGCCTTGAGCCGGACGATGTCGCTGACCCGCCCGCGGAGGTCGAAGCCCTTGGCGCAGACGGCCGAGCACGACGCGCACGACCCGCAGGGGTTGCCGGCGACGTCCAGGGAGCCGACGAGCTCGTGGGCCGCCTGCAGGTTCCGGTAGCCATACGCGTACATGTAGCCCCGCATGAGGGACGGGATGGGCAGGCCCTTCACGCAGCCGCTCTCGCACTGCCCGCACTGCTGGCAGTAGAGCCCGGCCGCCTGTTCTCCGAGCTTCAGGTCCCGGATCTCCTGCTCGGTCATCGTCAGGTCCGACCAGACCGAGAGGTCTTCCTTGAGCTGGTCGAAGGTCGTGAAGCCCGGGATGGCGGTCGTGACGTTAGTGTCGTTGAGGGCCCATTTCAGGGCCGCCCGCATGTTGATGGGATGCTGCTTCTCCTTGTCCCAATAGGCGCCGGCCTGGGTCTTCATAGCCACGACCCCTAACCCTGCTCCGGCCGCCTCGGCGATGGCTTTGCGGACCTCGTCCCTGTGGTCCTGGCGGAAGTTGTAGGCCGTCAGGACGACGTCGTAGATCTTGGCTTTGACGGCGGCCCGGATGACCTCGGGCTCGCTGCGGTGGGTCGAAAGCCCGACGTATCTCGCCTTGCCCGACTTCTTGGCCCGCGTCAGGGCCTCGAGCATGGGCTCGGCGAGGGTGTCCTTTTCCGTATCCGGGCTGTGAAGGTAAAGGATCTCCACTTGATCGAGCCCCAGCCGCTGGAGGCTCAGGTCGAACTTGTCCAGGAAACTCTTGATCTGGAAGTCGGCAGGCTGCTCCGCCATGCCCTTCTCACGGTTCGAGCCGGGCACTTTCGTGGCCAGGATGTACGAATCTCGCGGCCTGCCTTTGATGACCTCGCCGATCATCTGTTCGTTGCGGCCCCTCTGGTAGCCGTGGGCCGTGTCCAGCATGACGATGCCCGAGTCCAGGGCTTCGCGGACGAGGTTGGGGTTGTCGGCGTTCATGACGCCCATGCTGACGACAGGCATCTCGAGGCCCGTCCGGCCGAGCGTCCGGATGATGGGCTTCACGGCTTCCCGGCCGACGAGCGGCCCCGGCCCGCCCTCTGTCGCTTTTCCCAAAGCGGCGGCCCTGACGACGCCGGGAACGGCCCCGACCGCGGCCAGACCGGCTAAACCTCTCTTGATGAAATCCCGCCTTTCGATGTGGGTCGCCTTTTTTGCCATGCTCATCTCCTCCCGTTTTTTTCTCTTTTTGCCTCCGGCCGGCCCGGACGAGGGCAATGATTAGAAAGCCTATAGAACAGATATCCATTCTATAGAATGGGCCGGGATTGTCAAATTGACTTTTCCGGACCGGACGATATACTGGTTCCCGATGTCCCGCGATACCGGGAGACTCCTGGCCGCCCTCATGGGAGCGTGCCTCGTGTTCCATGCCGGGGCCGGCGCCCAAGATCCCGCGAGTCCCCCCGGAGGATCTCTCCATACTTTTTTCACGGCCCGCTCCGCCGTGATCGACGGATCTCTGCCCGCGGACCTGGCCAAGGAATTCGAAAAGAACGAAGGAGCCCCCTTGAAGTCGGTGTCTATCGATCTCGACGGCGACGGCCGGGCCGAGAAATTCGTCCTCGGCGGTTCCCCGTCCCTCTCAGGCGGCAGCCAATGGCTCATCTTTGACCCCGTCAGGAACGTCTCGCGGGGAGTCATCATCGGGGCCATCGTCTTCATCGAACGGGAAGCCGAAAACGGATACCCGGCGCTCGAGACCTACTGGAAGCAGGGAAGGGACATGGCCGTGGTCTTCCGTTACGCCTACTCCCGGGGCCGGTACGGCCGCGTCGCCTCCCGGTCCCTGACGGTCCAGGAGATCAGCGACTACTTCCGGTCCAAGCCCCCGCTCGACCAAAAGCTCGAGCTGGTCGAGATCAAGGATCCTGAATAAGAGGAGCAAGGGGTCTGAGGTCCATGGTCGGGCGAACAGCGGCGGACGGCGGCTCCCCCGGACGGCCGGTCCGGCTCTCACGGGGATGCCTGGCCCTGGCCTTCGGGTTCGTTCTCTCCTCCTGCACGCAGCTTCACCCGCCCCCCTCCGCCCCGCCCTCTCCGTCGCCGCCGGCGCTCGCCGACCTGACCGACGCCCAATGGCTTCGGGACCTGGACCATCTGCGGCGCAACATCAACCGGGTCCACGAGAACCTCATGTATTCCCTCGCCGGCCACCGGGAGTTCGAGGACCGGGCCCGCCGCTTCCGGGAGGCCCTGCCGTCGCTCAACGTCGACGAGCGGATGGCGGGGCTCCTGCGCGTCGTCGCCGCCTTGAACGACCCTCACACCCGGATCGCTTTCCGCCCGACCCGGCGGTTCCCCCTGGCCTTTTTTTGGTTCAAAGAAGGCCTCTTCGTCACGGCGGCCGAGCCCGGGCATGAGCGCCTGCTCGGCGCCGAGCTCGTCGGCATCGACCAGGCTTCGCTCGCGCCGGTCATCTCGCTGCTCTCGGAGCTCGTCCCCCACGAGAACGAGTCGCGCCTCAAGGACCGCCTCCCCGTTCTTCTCTCTCTCGGCGAGGTCCTGCGCGGGCTCGGGCTCATCCCGAGCGCGGACAGGGCCTCTTTCACGTTCCGGGATCTTGAAGGAAGGACCTTCGAGGCCGAGGTCGAGGCCCGCCCCTGGACGGCCGGCCGGCCCGAATGGGCCCGGAAAGCCGCCGGGGAGACGCCGCTTTTTCTCTCGGACATGGACAAGTTCTACTGGTACGAGTACCTGGAGGGCTCCCGGACGGTCTTTTTCCAGTACAATTCGTGCCACGACATGCCCGGCCGCCCCTTCCATGAATTCTCGGACGCGCTTCTCGCGTTCATCCGCAGCCATGAGGTCGACCGGGTCGTCGTCGATCTCCGCCACAACCCCGGCGGCTACTCCCAGCTCCTGAGGCCCTTCATCCGAGGCCTTGCCCGCCTGAGGAAGATCGACCATCCGGACGGGCTCTATGTGATCGTCGGCCGCAGGACATTCTCCGCGGCCGTGCTCAACGCGCTCGAGCTGCGGCGCACGACGCGCGCCGTCCTCGTCGGCGAACCGACGGGCGGCAAACCCAGCCACTACGGGGACATCCGTTTCTTCGCCCTGCCCGCCAGCCGGTTGACGGTTTCCTATCCGACCCAATATATCTGGCGGGAAGGCCTCCTCGAGACATCCATGGTCCCGGACCACGTCGTCGAGCCGTCCATTCGGGACTGGATCGCCGGCCGCGACCCGGTCCTCGAAGGGATCCTCCGAGGGGATTTTCGGCAAAACGAAGCCCCCTGAGAATTTCCGGCCCGGACCTCCGTCTTCTCTATTGAATCCAATCACGAAGGAGGTCCCGATGAAAGGCAAACTGAGTCCCGAGGAATTCGTGCGCCTGGCCGTCACCAGCCTGCGGCTCGACAACTACAAGGGCATCCACTCCGTCTACAGCGGGTTCAACGACGCGTTCAAGGCCTACTACGACGGCGCCAATCCCATCGAAGCGACGGGAGAGATGGCCCGGACGGGCAAGATCAGCCTGCGGCCGGTCAAGGGCGGGGTCATGCTCTACCTGCCCGGGGAGGGCCCGGAGCTCAGCCG
>JAWOHF010000014.1:0-4348 GCA_046496285.1 Candidatus Aminicenantota bacterium | reverse complement strand
GAATAAAGCGGACCAAGACCCATGACAACGGCCACGGCCACGGCGGCGATCGAGGTCGCCGGTCTCCGCAAGTCCTACGGACGGCTGACAGCCGTCGACGGGATCAGCTTCGAGGTCGGGCGCGGCGAGATCTTCGGCATGGTCGGCCCCAACGGCGCCGGCAAGACGACGACCATCGAATGTCTCGAGGGCCTGCGAGGCGCCGACGGCGGGACCATCCGCGTCCTCGGCCTCGACCCGCTCAGGGCTGGCTACGAGCTGCGAGAAAGGATCGGCGTCCAGCTCCAGCAGAGCGCGCTGCCCGACGACATCAAGGTCTGGGAAGCCTTGGATCTCTTCGCCTCCTACTACCGGAAGGCCGTGCCCTGGCAATCGCTTCTCGAGCGTCTGGGGATCGCCGGCAAAAGGAACGCCCGCTTTGAAAAGCTGTCCGGCGGGATGAAGCAGCGGCTGTTCATCGCCCTGGCCCTGGTCAACGACCCCGAGCTGGTCTTCCTCGATGAGCTGACGACCGGCCTCGACCCGCACGCCCGGCGGTCCATGTGGGATCTGGTCCGCGGCATCCGGGACAGAGGCAAGACGGTCTTCCTGACGACCCACTTCATGGAGGAGGCGGAAGAGCTCTGCGACCGTGTCCTGGTCATGGACCACGGCCGTGTCGTGGCCCTGGATTCTCCGTCCAACCTCGTCCGGGGACTCCAGGACCGAACCGACATCCTGTTCGTCGCCGACAGGGATTACGATCCGGGCCCGCTGCGGTCCCTGCCGGGGGTGACCCGGGTCGAAAAGAATGGCGAGCGGTTCGCGGTCTCGGGAAACGGGGACCGCTTGATCTGCATCGTCATCAATGCCCTGGACACGGCCGGTGTCCGGTTCCGGGACATCCACACCCGACAACCGGACCTCGAGGATGTCTTTCTGGCTTTGACCAGGACGTCCCGTTCCAACGGGGGCGAGGGATGAGGGGCTTCTGGAAGCTGGCCTGGGTCGAGGTCAAGATCTATCTCCGGCAGCCCCAGGCGGCCTTCTTCACCATCTTCTTTCCGCTCATCCTCCTGTTCATCTTCGGCAGCATTTACGGCAACAAACCCAATCCTCTGTTCGGCGGCCGGGGCATGGTCGACGTCAGCACTCCCGCTTACCTGGCCATGATCATCGGCTCGACCGGGCTCCTATCCATCGCCATCGCCGTAAGCAGCTACAGGGAAAAAGGCGTGCTCCGACGGTACCGGGCGACCCCCCTTCGCCCGGTGGCTGTCCTGGCCTCCCAGGTCGTCGTTCATTTCCTGATGACCGTGCTCGGCGGGGCCATCCTCATCCTTGCCGCCCGGCTCGTTTACGGGCTTCAGTTCTCGGGCCACGCCGGCGTCGTTTTCGCGGGATTCACGCTGGGCTGCCTGAGCTTTTTCGCCGTCGGCTTCCTGCTGGCCAGCGTGGCCCGGACGGCCCGCTCCGCCTATATCCTGGGTATGGTCCTGTACTTCCCCAACCTGTTCCTCTCGGGCGCGACCATTCCCAAGGAAACGTTTCCCGAGGCCCTGCGCGCGGCCGGCAAGTTCATCCCCCTGACCCACGTCGTCAATCTCCTCCAGGGGCTGTGGTTCGGCAACCCTCCGGGCGGGTACGCGCTGGAGGCCGCCGTGCTGGCCGGTCTCCTTGTTATCGGGGTCGTCGTTTCGGCCAAAACGTTCCGCTGGGAATGAGCGCCGCCCGGTCCGCGTCGCCGGCTGTCCTTCGTTGACAGAGACCCTGAGTTCTGCCAAGATATCGTTTCGAAGGGAATACCGATGATCGTCCTGGCCGCCGTTCTGCTCGCGCTGACCGTCGCGGTCCTCATGGAAGGCGTGGCTTGGCTCACCCACAAATACGTCATGCACGGCTTCCTCTGGGTCCTTCACGAGGACCATCATCGTCCCCGCCGCCCGGGGCTCCAGAAGAACGACCTGTTCGCGGTCTTCTTCGCCGTTCCGTCCTTTCTCTTTTTCCTGTGGGGCCGGCTCGCGGGGGACTGGGCGCCGACCGCCGTCGGTGCCGGCCTGGCCCTCTACGGCCTGGGGTATTTCTTGTTCCACGACGTCATGTTCCACAAGAGAGTCCGCTGGCTGCGCCTCAAGCCCGGGACCTTCTACTTCAAGCGCATCGTCCACGCTCACGCCGACCACCACCAGAGCTTCGGCAAGGGCCGGTCCCGGTCCTTCGGTTTCCTGTACGCCCCGCGGCGCTTCGACGTCCGAAACGTTTGAGGCAACCGGTGCGGTCATGAAGATCGTCCTTTCCGAAACGCTGAGCTACTGCTTCGGCGTCCGCAAGACCTTGGACCTCACCGAACGGCTCCTCGCCGAGAACCCCGAGCGGGCCTATTACATGCTCGGAGAGATCGTCCACAACGAGCTCGTCATCGAGGCTCTCAAGTCCAAAGGCCTGAAAGTCGTCCAGACCCTGGACGAGGTCCCTTCCGGAGGGATCGTTATCCTCCAGAGCCACGGCTCCTCGCAGCGCCGCTATCGGGATCTGCAGGAGAGGGGCCTCGAATACATCGACGCGACCTGCCCCATGGTCCGCATCATCCACGAGCGGATCCGGGAGATCGAGGCTGGTGGCTACTTTCCGGTCGTCATCGGCCAGGTCGGCCACGAGGAGGTCCAGGGCATTGTCGGTCAGGTCCGCCGGGCCCGGGTCGTCAAAGCGCCGGAAGAGGTGACCCCCGAACTGCTCGGGGACATCCGGCGGGCGGGCGTCGTCGTTCAGTCGACGTTCGTCGAGGACGATGCTCGGCGTGTCCTGGAACGCATCCGCGAGATCGTCCCGGAGGTCGTTTTCCACGATACGATCTGCCAGCCGACCAAAGCCAGGCAGCGCGAGGTCGAGCTCCACACCCGGGCGGTGGACTGCGTCATCGTCATCGGGTCCAGGCGAAGCGCCAACACCCTTCACCTGTTCCACATCGCCCAGAAGAACAATCCCTGCACCCATCTCGTCGACAGCGCGGAGAGCGTCGATGGGATCGACGTCCCCCCCGACGCGACCGTGTTCGTCGCCTCCGGCGCCTCGACGCCTGAAGAACTTATTTTCGAAGTCGTCGGCAGGCTGGAAGCCCGGGCCCGCCGGGTTTCGGCGGGCAGCGGTTGCGATCCCGCCCGGCCCCTGAACCGGGAGGAGCGGGCGGAGGACGGACAGGAACAAAGAAAGGACCGGGCATGAGAAGAAGAACGGTGGTCATCGGCGCGGGATTGGGGGGACTGGCCACGGCCGCCCTGCTGGCGAAAAGGGGTTGCGATGTGACCGTGCTCGAGAAGAACGACAGCCCGGGAGGCCGGGCCCGGGTCTGGGAAGACCGGGGGTTCCTCTTCGACATGGGTCCCTCCTGGTACCTCATGCCCGAGGCCTTCGACCGGTACTTCGGGCTATTCGGCAAATCCCCGTCGGACGCTCTCTCCCTGGTCAGGCTCGACCCCCAGTTCCGGGTCTTCTCAGGGAAAGAGGAAGTTTACGACGTCCGGGACGCCCTGTCGGCCAACGCGGGGCTCTTCGACCGGCTGGAGCCCGACGGCGCGGCCAAGACCGAGCGCTACCTCGAAAAGGCCCGCGAGCAGTACGACCTTTCCGTCCGGCATTTCCTCTACCGGGACTACGACGGGCTCTCCGACTTCCTCGACAAGAAGATCATGAAGAACGGCCTCCGCCTGGGGTTCGTCGGAAGCGTCCACGGCCAGGCGTCCAAAGAGATCCGCGACGAACGGCTCCAGCAGATCCTGGAATTCACCATGGTCTTCATCGGCGGGGCGCCCAAGAAAACGCCGGGGTTCTACGCTCTCATGTCGTCCATCGTCCTGGACCAGGGTGTCTGGTACCCGATGGGCGGGATCACGATGGTCGTCAAGGCTCTTCACGAGCTCGGCCTGTCGCAGGGGGTCCGTTACGAGTTCGACTGTCCGGCGCGGCGCATCCGGACGCAAGGGGGCCGGGCCGTCGAGGTCCTGACGGATCGGGGCGCCTTCCCCGCCGACGCCGTCGTTTCCAACGCCGATTACCATCACACCGAAACCGCACTTCTCGACGAAGGCTGCCGGACATACAACGAGAGATATTGGCGCCGGCGCGTCCTGTCCCCGTCCGCGTTCATCCTGTACGTGGGTCTCAACAGGCGTGTCGAGGGACTCCTCCATCACAATCTCTATTTTGAAAAGGACTGGGACCGGCATTTCGACACCGTCTTTGGCCGCCCGGCCTGGCCCGAGAGCTTCTCCTACTATGTGAGCTGCCCGTCCAAGACCGACCCGGCCACGGCGCCGGCGGGGATGGAGAACCTGTTCTTCCTCGTCCCCGTGGCTCCCGGCCTGGAAGATTC
>JAWOHF010000052.1:0-2931 GCA_046496285.1 Candidatus Aminicenantota bacterium | reverse complement strand
GTAGCCCGCCGGCGCCGCCGGCAGGAAATTCTCCAGGACCCAGATCTCCGCCCCGGGACGGCTGGCCGAAAAGGCCAATCGCCGGCCGTCGGGATGGAGGCTGATGACATCCGGGCTCCCGTCCACGACCAGTCCAAGCCCCTGGATGGGACCGCCGTCCACGGGCACGGCGCTGAGCTCGCTCTTTATATTCTGTTTTTCCCCGGGGATGTCCTTGAAGAAGAGGATCTTCTTTCCATCGGGGGCCCAGCTGAATGCCCCGTGGATGCCGATACTGTCCCCGAACGCGACGGCTTCCGCCTTGATGATCTCCCGAGGCTGCCCTTCGGGCAGCGGAATGACCTTCAAGACAAAGCGGCCGTCCGGCGCGAGCGTTCCGAACAACAATTGTTTGCCGTCCGGGGACACGCTCAGGCCTCCGATGTCCGGAGGCGCTTCCTGGCGATAGATCTCGCGGGCCTCCCGGGTGGTAAGGTCGAGCCGCACGATGCGGGAGCGCTTTTGTGCGAAGTCAAAGCTGGTGTAATAGACGGACTTGCCATCCGCGGCCGGGGCGACGAACTTCATGTAGGCCCCGGGCTCGTTTTCGGCCAGGAGTGTCGAGCGTCCCGTTTGGACATCGATCCTGCGGAGGCTTGGGCTCAGAACGAAGATGGAGCGGCTGTCGGGAGCCCAACGCGGCCGGTAGAGGCTTTCGAGGTCCGTTTTTATTTGCCGTGTCTCCCCGGTCTCCGTGGACCGGATCCAGAGGGTTATTCGATTCGCACCCGCGCCCTCCGCTTTGCGCTCCGAGACGAAAGCCAGGAACCGTCCGTCCGGCGACCACTGGGGCTGGTGGTTGGCCCCCATGAGGGCCTGGGAGATGAGCGCCGGCGGCTCGATCACGGTCTGCGTTTCCAGATCGAATGAGACAGTGCGGATATCCCACGTCGTCGTCCCCATTCTATAGAAAAGCGAGCCGCCCCGGCTGATCCCCAGCGGAGTGACCTGACCCAGGCTCCTTCTGACCAGACGAGGCTCTCCTTGAGCGCGGCCATCCGAGACATCGACCATCCATGCATCTAGGCTGCCCGTCCGGTCGCTCGAAAAAAGAAGCGCGTTGAACCCGGGAACCCACCCGATGACGGAATCCTTGGCCGGATGCTCGACAACTTTGAATTCGCGTCGGCCATCGACCGAAAGGGCGAAGATATCGTGTTTCGGATCGCGGTCGCTTTGCGGAAGGTCGATGAGGACGTAGAGTCCGTCGCTTGAGAAAGCCATGTTTCCCGGCGCAGTCTCGAGCAACTTGGCCGTTTTCAAGATGCTCACCGAGCCGTCCTTGGCGGAGATCAGGGCAACCTGATAACTCTTATAGAGGTCTTTGATGAGGTTGACGGCGATATTCCGGCCGTCGGGGGACCAGGCCACGGGGAAAGCCATCTCGCCCTTTTGCCGGAAGAGGCTTTGGAGGTTCGATCCGTCCGTGTCGACGACCCTCAGCTCAACGGAATTGTCGGCGTTGAACCATCCATAGGCCAGCTTCCTTCCGTCAGGCGACCAGCAAGACGTGAGCGGGAACTCGAACGGCTTTTCGGACCGGTCTTTGCCCACGACGACGCGCTGTTTTCCGGAGGCGATGTCCCTGATGCAAAGGTCTCCCGATTCTTTTTCGATGAAGGACAGGAACCTTCCATCCGGCGAGACGTGGCTGACAGTTTCAGCTTCAGGCCCCGACCAAAGCAGACGGGCGCTCAGGCCTTGGGGAGCCGAGGCCAACGCCGCCCGGGCGCGCAACAGGAGAGAGAGCCTTTTCCGCGCAAGATCGACCGCTCCCTTCTGATCGGGGAAATCGCTGACGACCTTCTGGAAGGCCTTCTCGGCCTCCTCGAGCCCGAGCTTCTCATAGCAGAGCCCGATATGGAGCTGGGCCTTGGCGGCGATCTCGCGCTCGCCCGGGAACTTCTTGACGATGTCCTGGTAAAGCCCGATGGCTTTCTGAAGGTCGCCCTGGCCCTCTTCGACGTACAAGGCTTTCTCGAACAGCTCGCCGGCCGTCTGCTGACGCGCGACGGCGCCGCTCATCAGGACCAGGCCCAGGACGGCGGCCAGGATAAGGAAACGGATCTTCCCATGGCTTGTCATGGCATCCCTCCACCTCATCGTTCCGCTCCCACTATAACGTCCCGGCGGGCCGGATGTGTTCAGGAAGTATCAAGGCTTGATGATATTCCCACGCAGCTCCCTGCGCCTTTCAGGCCACGAACTTGTACCCGACCCCCCGGACGCTGAGGATGTGGCGCGGCCTCGACGGGTCGTCCTCGATCTTCCGGCGGATGTTGGCGATGTGGCTGTCGACCGTCCGGAACGACACGGAGACGTTGTCCTCCCCCCAGACGCCGTCCAGGAAATCGTCCCGCGTCAGGACCTCGCCCCGCTTCTCGACGAACAGCTTCAGCATGTGGAACTCCAGAGGGGTCAGGTCGAGGCTCCGGCCCCTCTTTGTGGCCTCGAACCTCTTGAAGTCGAGGTCGATCCCGGCGAAGCTGAAGGCGTCCGGACCGGAGCGCTTCTCCTCGGTACGACGGAAGACGGCCTTGACCCGGGCCACGAGCTCGCGCAGGCTGAAAGGCTTGGTCATGTAGTCGTCTGCCCCCAGCTCGAGCCCCAGGACCTTGTCGACCTCCTTGTCCCGGACCGTGAGCATGATGATCGGCGTCCTGTCCCCCCGGGCCCGCAGCCGCTTGCAAACCTCGGTGCCGTCGAGGACGGGCATCATGAGGTCGAGAATGATGAGGTCCGGCTTCTCGCGGCCGGCGGCCGCCAGGGCCTTCTCGCCGTTCTCGGCCGTGACGACCCGATAGCCAACGGATTCGAGCTCGTCCGAGAGGCTCAGGCGGATCCCCGGCTCGTCCTCGACGACCAGGATTGTCTTCGGCATCGGCGCCCCCT
>JAWOHF010000042.1:0-7750 GCA_046496285.1 Candidatus Aminicenantota bacterium | reverse complement strand
TGCCGGGCGAGGCCGCGCTAGCCTCCGGTCCGGCAGACGCCCGCCTGGAGGAACTCGAAAAGCTTCTCCCCGCGAGCGGCGAGACCGCCGGCTTTTTCAGGCTGTTCCAGAGGCTGGCCTCTGACGCGGGGCTCCAAATGACCAAATTTGCCCCGGAAGGCGCCGTTCCCGGGGGGCCCTACGCGGAGTGGGCGGCGGCCATCGAGGTCATGGGGGACCTTGCGGCGCTTCAGCGGCTCTTCAGAAGCCTTGCCGGCCTGCCCCACCTCTGGGTCGTCGACGGATTCTCGTTCAAGACCCTTGCCGCGGACGACAGCCGCTCGCCCGTCCGGGCCTCGATCACAACCTATTGCGCCTTGGCGCCTGATTCGGATTGAGCCCTCGACTCTCCTCCCCTATCATCGTAACATTCCCGTTCTCTTGGCCGCAGGGGATCCGAATACGTAGGATCCTGATCGTTGCGAGCTTCAGTAGCGATTGATGGAGGAGTCCTCGGGTGCACTCATGCTGCGCTCAAATCCCGCCTTTTTTCCCGAGGCCGTCCCGTTTGACATATCGATATAAATCGATATATAATGGGCGCATGCGGACGGATACGATCCTCTTTGCCAAGGCCCTGGCCGACGAGACCCGGCATGAGATCCTGAAGCGCCTGTGCTGCGTCTGGTTGAGCGTCAGCGATGTCGTCGACGCGTTGGATGGCAAGGTCAACCAGCCGACCGTCAGCCACCATCTCAAAAAGCTGGAGGAGGCCGGGCTGGTCCTTGTCCGGCAGGAAGGCCGGCAGAGGTTCTACACTCTTGACCAGGAACAGATGACAGTATGCTGCGGGGGCCTGGTCCGGACTTTCGCGCCGGAACATGCCAAGGCGGCGTCAAAACGAGGAGTCCAACGATGAAGCATGAAAAAGAAGCCGTTCACGAAGCCGTGCGGGAGCACTACGGGGAGCTGGCCAGAAGAGCCGGCGCCGCACGATCGTCCTGCTGCGACGCGTCGGGGGCGGGCGCGGCGGCCTGCGAATGCACGCCGAAGCTCTACGACGACCGACTTCTGGAGGACCTGCCCGTCGATGTCACCGGCTTGTCGGCAGGCTGCGGCGATCCGGTCACCATTGCCGGCCTGAAGCCCGGCGAAACGGTGCTCGATCTGGGCAGCGGCGGAGGCATCGACTGCTTCCTGGCCTGGCGTCAGGTCGGCCCGGGCGGCCGGGTGATCGGCGTCGACATGACCCCCGACATGCTGGCCAAGGCCGAGGCCAGCAAGGAGAAGCTGGGGGCGGCCAACGTCGAGTTCCGACGGGGGCAGATCGAGGCTCTGCCGGTGGAGAGCGACAGCGTCGACGCCGTGATGTCCAACTGCGTCATCAACCTCTCGCCCGACAAGGCGTCCGTATTCCGCGAGACCTTCCGGGTGCTCAAGCCCGGTGGGCGGATCTCGATCAGCGATATCGTCACCGAGGGCGATTTCAGCGAGGAGATGCGCGCCCGGCTGGATCAGTGGGCCGAATGTGTCACCGGGGCCGTTCGCGCTCAGGAGTACATCGGGCTGATGCGCGAGGCCGGGTTCGTCGACATCCGGGTCGTGGACAAAGCGGGCGCCGAGGCGATCATCGGCAAGCGGGAAGGCATGCCCCGCATTTTCAGCGCCCGCATCACGGCCCGCAAGCCTTCCTGAGTGCCTTGGCTGCTGTTACTAATTGATAATAAATAACTAAGAAAAAATTCCAAACTTAAGCGAGAGCCTTAATGGGCCTTTTTTAGGCTAGAAATCAGGCCTTTTTGGAGAATCGCTTCTTTATCTTGTCTTGAGCTCGACGTTGTCGCGGATCCAGTGGGCATCCCACCATTCCACGGGATTGACGAATGCCCCGTGGATGAGCATGGCGAAATGGAGATGGTCGCCGCCGGCCAGGCCCGTGGATCCCGAAAGCCCGAGGGTCTCGCCCCGCGTCACGTCCTGGGACAACGCGACATCGATCTGGCTCATGTGGCTATACATGCTGAACAATCCCAGGCCATGATCCAGGACGACCGTCAGGCCGTGGATACCCAGCGGGTCGGCGAACACGACCCGGCCGGCGTTGGCGGCGGGGATGAGACACTGGGCCGTGGAGGCCAGATCCACGCCGAGATGAACCTGCTGGTCGACGACTTTGCGGTCGTACGTATAGGTCCGCCGGTCCCCGAACGAGGCCATGGGCTTCGAGCTCGGGAGCCGGAGAAACGGCCCGGCCCAGAGCATCCTCGACTCCGTTTTCTTGCAGAGAGTCGCCAGCCGCTCGTAATCCAGCTTCCGCTGCGTCCGGTTGACCGTCAGGAAGGCCTCCAGGTCCGTTCCCTGGAGCCCCGGGTCGATGTTCTTGAAATAGGAGACGACGTCTCCGAGGAACCTGTCGGACAGGCTCAGAGTGTCCTGCTTGAAGGCGACGGTCTTGATCACCGGCCGAAAAACGATAGTCGTCTTGTTGCCGGCCGGGTCCTCGGCCACGCCGGAGAAAGCAATGTCGCGGGGCGCGTCCGGAGAAAGCGCGAAAAAGACCAGGAAGCGTTTTTCCCCGGTCGGAAATCCGGGGAAAAAGCGCTCTCCGACCCGAATCCCGACGATCGGGGTTTCCTCGTCCACCGTGCAGGAGACGACGCCTGCGCCTCCCGTGTTGATATAGTGCGGCCCGCCGAGGATGTTCATGCGGGGTGGGCGGGTGTCGAGGATCATCTTTCTTTCCACGACGGCGGTGTTCCCGCCGTTCCAGGAGCGGTCCTCGGCCGAGATCCGCAGGAGGATCTCGCCGTCGGCCAGTCCGGCGGGAAGCGGGCGCAGGGAAAGCGTTTTAGTGTAAGCCGGTAGCGCCGCCGCGAATCTTTCGGAAAAAACCTCGACGGTCCGGCCGGCCTGGACGGCTTCCACACGGACTTCGGCCAGACCGCTCTTCCGGTCGCTGGCCCGAAACGTAAGCTCGCGGCCGAGGAACGGGCTGTCGTCGGCCGCACGGATCTCCGGCTTTTGGGATTCGAACTTGACGACCCAGAGGATGACGATCGCGGCCAGGCCGGCCGGGACCAGTATCCAACGGGCTTTCTTCAGGAATTTCTTCATCGGACTCGAGCTCTCCTTGCGGCGGTCAAAGCGGTTGCGGCGAACAATGCACTATTCCACACGCCTCCCACCCTGTCAAGAAAAAGGGAAGCCGTTTGGCATAGCCGCTGCGATCATTTTGTAAGTCCGTATTATATTGCTCATCACAACTCCATGTTCTGCTTCCTCCCGTAGTGTTGCAGTGTTCACAAGAATTGGTGCAGTTAACTAGGGCATTGGATTCCTCCTGTGAGGCAGCCGAATATGGCCGGGGGACGGCGTTAATTCAAACCGGCGGGCGCCGGCCGAGCAGGCCGAGCTGAAGCCGGTTCTTCACGCGCGCCTTCTGGTAGATGCTGGAGAGGTGCTTCTTGACGGTGTCGAGGGAGATGAAGAGCTCGGCCCCGATCTCCTTGTTGCTGTACCCTCGCCTGACCAGGGCGGCGATCTCCGCTTCCCGCGGCGTGAAGCCCAGCCCTTCAAGTCGCTGCGAGTCCTCGGGAACCTCCGGATCGGACCGCCGGGCCCCGGCCCGGCGCCGGGCGTAAAGGGCCAGGGCGGCCAGGACGGGGAATTGGAAACCGATCTGGATCACGGCGATGATGTAATCGTGGCCGGTGAGAAGTTGGACCGGGATGAGCCCGGAGACGCATAACTGGAAAACCAGGTATCCGGCGACGTATGCGCCGGCGACAAGGCGCAGGGCAAGGCCTTCGCCCGGCGTCCCGCATCTGCGCGCCTCGACGAACAGGTAGCCCATCGAGCCCAGGACCGTCGCCGTCTTGAGGGCCAGGAAGGCGATCGAGTAGACCTGCGTGAACGTGCCGCCGGCCGCGAGGGTCCCTTGACCGGCCTTGAGGACAAAGTAGAGGGCTAGGCCGGACCAAAGGGCGATCGAAACGCCCATCAGCCAGCGTGACGGCCTCGCCCCGGCAGCCTGGGCGGCGAACACGATCAGGAAGTTCATGCTCACGGCGGCCAGGAGGAGGATGACCGGTCCGGTCACGAACGCCAGGGGGGCCCAGGAACCCCGGGGAAGGAACACGGTGCCCAGGATGAACTGCATGACCAGGACAAGGGCGTGGCCGTTCCAGAAAGCCAGGTGGAGGGCGTAGGACCGCAGAAAAGATTGGCCGCGGTCCCGGAACATGCGGTCGGCCAGAAAGACCCCGAGTCCCGCCAGGCCGAAGAGCAGAAAGAACGCCAGCAGAGGCCCCGTGCTCATGCCCCCGAATTTACCATAAAAAGGGGGTATCGTCCCTCAGTTTTCCACCTTTGGGCAATAGACAACGCGCCAACCGGACAAAGTTGCTGCCGAGGAGCATCTGCCGGCGGGCGGCCTCGACGACAGGTTCGAAGGCTTCCGGACGGCGCTTATCAACCGGAGCCTTCCGGCTCCCTGAAGGACGATCGATGGCGCGAAAACGGGGCGAAGGCGCCTGTTGACAGAGGCGGATCCTTCCCCTATGATTCTGGCTTCAGAACGCGTCGGCGGCCGGCTTGTCTCGAAGGCCGCGGGACCGCGAAGAAGAGACGGCCCATGGAAGACACGGCACACGGCATGAATCCGGCCCGCTTGTTGTGGACGGGAGGATGGGATTCGACTTACAGGCTGCTGGATCTTCTTTTAGTCAAGCAGAAGCCTGTCCAGCCCTATTACTTCATCGACACCGCGCGCCGGTCGTTCGCCACGGAGATCCTGGCCATGAACGCGATCAAGCAGCGTCTGGCCGGCAAATATCCGGACCGGTTCTCCCTGCTCCGGCCGACGGTCTTCAGGGATGTCCTCGATATTCCGCCCGATGAGGAGATCCAGGCCTGCTATCAGAGGATCTGCGCCCTGGACCACGTCGGCGTCCAATATGAGTGGGGCGCCCGATTCGCCCGCGCCGAAGGGCTCTCGGAGCTCGAGCTGTCGCTCATCGGCGGCGGGCACATGTTCAAGGTCTTCGGGCCCTATCTCGAGCAGCGCAATGTCGGGAACGACATCGTCTGGGAGTTAGGCAAGGACTACGAAGGCGCCGATCTCTATCGTCTGTTCAAGTGCTATCGATTCCCTTTGATCTTCACGACCAAGCAGGACATGTTCGCTAAGGCCAAGCAGCACGGATTCGACGAGCTCATGCTCCTGACCGTTTTTTGCCACACCCCCCGTCCGGACGGAAAGCCATGCGGCGTGTGCATCCCTTGCGGGATCGCCGTCGAGAACGGGCTCGGCTGGCGGTTGTCGCGAAGGAGCCTGGCCAAGCTCCGCCTGAAACTGCTCTATCGGAAGGGGCGCGGTTCCTTGGAACGATATCCTCGCCTATTTGCCCCGGCCCAGAAGATCGCGCGGAAATTCAAGAAGCCCAAGAAGCGGATCTTCCCCGTTTCTTAGGGCCCGCCGCCGTCAATTTTCCACCTTTGGGTAATAGACAAAGCGCCGGCCGGACGCTATCCATGAGGGCGAGGAGGCTATCCCATGAACAAATCAAAGCTGATGATGCTGTTAGTCGCCGGGCTTCTGCTCGCGGGCATCGCCGCGGCCCAGGACGTCCCTGACGACGCCGCCGTTTGGAGCGCCTTCACCGGTTGGTTCCGGACGGCGCCGCAGGAACGCGACCTGTTCGGGATGTATTCGGCCAAGCTGGGGGCGGAGGGCGTTCCCGAAGCCGAGGTCCGGCGAAGGCTGGCGGTCATCGTCAAGCTGTTCGCCGAGAGGCCCGAGGGCGCCGAGATATTCTACGACCGGGCCTACTCCCGCCCGCAGACGGGCGATCCCTCCTTGGATTCGCCGCGCGAGCCGAGCGCTTTCGTCGTCGAGACGGCCAAGGGCCTGAAACCCGGCACGGCGCTCGACCTCGGGACGGGGCAGGGCCGGAATGCCGTCTACCTCGCTACTCAGGGCTGGGACGTCACGGGCCTGGACATCTCGCAGGCGGGGTTGAATGAGGCCCAGGCCAACGCGGCCAAGGCCGGGGTCCGCATCCGAACGGTGAAGGGAACATACGAAGCCTACGATCCGGGCGTCGACCGGTGGGACCTCATCGTCGTCATTTTCGCCTGGGCCCCCGTCGAGGACGCGTCATTCGTGGCCAAGCTGAAGGCTTCGCTGAAGCCTGGCGGCGTCGTCCTGTTCGAGCACTTCGTCGCGGACAGCGAGCATCCGTACGCGCCGATGGTCCGGGCGCTCGAGCCGGGCGGGTTGAAGACGCATTTCGCGGAATTCGAGCTGGTGTCCTATGAGGAGAAGGAGATGACGGCGGACTGGGGAGGCCCCGGTTCCCTGGTCGTCCGCATGGCAGCCCGGAAGAGGTCCTGAGAGCTCAATAGACATCTCCTGACCTATCGACAAAGACACGGGAGGCATGGCCCAGCACCGCGCGTTTTCTCTCCTTGAAATCCAGGATCTTCTTGCGCATCCGGAGCGAGGTGGGCGTGACCTCCAGCAGTTCGTCCTCGTTGATGTAGTCCATCATCTGGTCCAGCGCCAGGACGGCGGGCGCGTCGATCTTGATGGCGATGTCCGATGTGGAGGACCTCATGTTCGTGAGATGTTTCTGCTTGGTGGGATTGACTGCCAGGTCGTGGGCGTGCATGGTTTCGCCGACGATCTGTCCGGCGTAGACCGTGTCTCCGGCGGAAACGAACAGGCGGCCGCGGTCCTGGATGTTCGACACGGCATAGGCGGCGACGGTCCCGGTGCGGTCGGAGACCAGGACACCGTTCCTGCGGCCGCAGATCTTTCCGGCCCACTCCCGGTAGCCGAGATAGGTATGGGCCATGGCGCCGTTGCCCCGGGTTTGGCTCAGGAACTCCATCCGGAAGCCGAATAGCCCGCGCATGGGCACCGTGAAGGTCAAACGGGCATAGGTCCCCTTCAGGTCGATGATCCTCTCCAACACGCCCTTTTTCTCTCCCAGCATGCGGATGACCGTGCCGGAGCACTCTTTCGGCATGTCCGCGACCAGGGTCTCGTAAGGTTCGAGCACCCGGTCTCCCTCCGCCTTCGTGATGACCTGGGGCATCGAAACCTGGAATTCGTAGCCTTCGCGGCGCATCTGCTCGATGAGGACGGCCAGCTGCAGCTCGCCGCGGCCCGCGACCGTGAACCGGTCTGGCGAATCGCCCCAATCGACGGAGATGGAGACGTTCGTCCGCAGCTCCTTCTCGACGCGTTCGCGCAGCTTGCTGGAGGTGACATGCCGGCCTTCCCGGCCACCGAGCGGGCTGTTGTTGACGAGGAAGATCATGGAAACGGTCGGCGGCTCGATGGTCAGCACGTTGAGCCGGATGGGCCTCTCGGGGTCGGCGAGGGAATCGCCGATGGTCACGGAAGGGATGCCCGCGAAGGCGAAGAGCTCGCCCGCCTCGACGGCGGGAACCGCCGTCCGCTCCAGCCCCTCGAAGACGAACAATTTCTGGACCTGCCCGAGGACCTGCTTGTCGTCCCCGGACAGGACCGCGATCGGATCTCCGGTCCGGACCCGGCCTCCCATGAGGCGGCCGATGCCGATGCGTCCGATATAGTCGTCGTAGCCGATGTTGGTGATATTTGCCCTGGTAGTTCACTGGTTGCCTGCCGGTTTCAAGGAATGGTACAGGGGGATATATATCCGGACTCACATTCTGGTTAAAATTGTGTTTGCGGTTCTTATGGTTTTTTTATTCTATCAGTTCAGGTCGGCCGGAATGCAGC
>JAWOHF010000346.1:0-2766 GCA_046496285.1 Candidatus Aminicenantota bacterium | reverse complement strand
ATGGAGCTGGATTTCGAGTACGTGAACTCGGAGGTCAACCCCGAATTCACCAGCATCGTCAGCCCCTCCGAAGTCGTGATGGTTTCCTCCTTCCACATCGAGCTGGACGGCGGCGGCGGCGAGTTCCACGTGACGATGCCCTATTTCATGATCGAACCGATCCGCGAGCTGTTGGACGCGGGCATCCAGAGTGACCGCCCCGAGGCGGACGAGCGCTGGATCCGCAGCCTGCGCGAGGAGCTGAAGGTCGCCGAGGTGGAGGCGTCGTCGGTCCTCGCCGAGACCACGCTGAGCCTTGCCCAGGTCGTGAAGCTCAAGGCGGGGGACATCATTCCCTTGGAACTCCCCAAGCTGGTGCTGCTGCGCGCCGAGGGCATCCCTGTGGCCAGGGGCAAATTCGGTATCTCCGAGGGAAGGAATGCCATCCAGGTGACCGAGCGCGTCTCGCGTCCGAACTGATCACGAAGAGGACCACGAACCATGAGTGAAGACATGAAGCAGGACGTCGAACGGGAGCCGGCAGCAGACGTTGCCGAGCCCGCAGCGGGCCAGAAGAGGGCGCAGGCCGCGGCCAAGGAGCAGCACAGTCGAAAGAAGGAGCCGGTGGAAAGGGCCAGCTTCGAGTCGCTGTCGCGCGATCGCTCCGCGGCGGCCGAGCGGGAGGACGTGAACCTGGACGTGGTCCTGGACATTCCCGTCACCCTCTCGACCGAGATCGGACGGACCCGGATTCCGATCCGCAGCCTCCTGCAGTTGAACCAGGGGTCGGTCGTGGAGCTGGACCGCCTGGCCGGCGAGCCGCTCGACGTCTACGTGAACGGCACCCTGATCGCGCACGGCGAGGTGGTGGTGGTGAACGAGAAGTTCGGCATCCGTCTGACGGACGTGATCAGCCCCGCCGGTCTGGCCCAGTCCGACCAGCCCGAACGTCCCGGCGAAGAGCTTTTGAACGGCGGCGGCCTGAGAAGGCCGGCCCTTGAGACCTGAGAGGGCCTCGAAAGCCAGGAAAATGGCGATCTCGCCGGCGCAGATGCCCATGCTGACCCCGAAGTGATGGGCGCCGGGGAGGCCTTCCTTCTCTGCCAGGAGGGAGTACTGCCGGTGGATCGAGGGGGCCCCGCGCCTTTGGGTGTCCCGGTCCATGATGTCGTCGTGGATGAGGAGCGCCGACTGGATGAGCTCCAAGGCGGTTCCCGACCGGACCGCGTCCGCGGAGATGCGCCGGATCGCCATCTCGCAGCCGAGGCAGACCAGGCCGCCGCGGATGAGCTTTCCTTTCCGCGTGAACTCGGACAGGCGCCCGGCGACGTCCGCACCCCAGGGCCTGAGCCGGGCCATCGCGGCGCTCTTTTCCCTAAGGAACCCGTCCAGGGATCTCAACAGCCTCTTTCGGGTCCCTGCGAAATAGGTTTCGAAGGTCATCGGATGTCCCTCCCCGGCTTGAGGGCGTTGCGCAGGCCCGTCACGGAGATCCTGGCCCGCGAGGGCCTGACCTTGCGGCCGTAGACGACGAACGGGTCGGCCTCGATGCGCCCGGCGGTCCAGTCGTACATTTCGGCGGCGGTCCTGATGGGGACCCGGTAGCGCCGGGGGATGAAAGCGTAGCCTTTCTCGGCCTCGGACTGCCAGGATCTATAGCGGGCGATCTGTCCCTTCACGAATTCCCGGAAGGCCTCAGGCCGGGTCCGGGCCTCCGTCTCTTCGAGGGACGACAGCCCGAGGGCCCGCATTTCGCCGCGGGGCAGGTACGTCCGTCCGAGCTCCAAGTCCTCCCGGATATCCCGGAGGAAGTTGATGTATTGCATGGCCCGACCGAGAAGCCTCGCGTAGGGGAGGGCCGCCTCTTCGAGGCCCATGAGGCGCGCCATCATCAGGCCGATGACCTCCGCCGACCCGTACATATAGGTCATCGTCTCCCCGAGGTCCTCGTAGTCGGCCTTGACCAGGTCCATGGCCATCGAGTCCAGGAAGGCCTCCGCCCAGCCCGGGTCGAAACCGCGGCGCGCCGAGACCTCGATGAAGCGGTCGATGACCGGGCCGGCCGAGGCCGCCCTCCCGTCCCGACGGGCGGCATAGGCCCGCCGGAACTCTTGGAACCCCTCCGCGTCCTGGGGAGCGCGGTCGACGAAATCGTCGGCCGTTCGCACGAACCCGTAGAGGACACCGACGTCATCACGGACGGGCCGGGGAAAGAACCGGGCGCTGCGAAAATACGTCCGGCTTCCCCTCCGGAAGATCCCCGAAAAGACCCGGTCGTCAGAGCTCACGGGCGACCCGTTCCGCCGCGAGCTCGGCGCTGATCAGGACCATGGGCATTCCGACCCCGGGATGCGGGTACTGGCCCGCGAAATAGAGGTTGCCGACCCGCCGGCTCCTGCGCCTCGGCCGGAAGACGGCCGTCTGGAACAGGGTGTGGGACAGGCCGAAGGCCGTCCCCTGGTACGTGTTGTAATCGGAGATGAAGTCCCGCCCGGAAAAGATCCGGCGGACGACGATGTGCGGGGTGATCCGCTCCCCGGTCAGGCGCTCGAAGTGATCCAGGACGCGGCCCGCGAAAGCCTCCCGGGCCTGGTCGGAATCTTCCAGGCCGGGAGCCACGGGGACGAGGAAGAACAGGTTCTCCATCCCCGCCGGCGCCGTGGCCGGGTCGGTCTTGGACGGGCAGCTCACATAGTAGGAGAAGCTCTCGGGCCAGGCCGGGCGGCCAAAGACGGTGTCGAAATGCCGGTCCCAGTCCTTTTCAAAATAGAGATTGTGATGGAGGAG
>JAWOHF010000283.1:0-6155 GCA_046496285.1 Candidatus Aminicenantota bacterium | reverse complement strand
CCGATGATGGCCGCCCCGCCGTAGGTCAACACGCCTTCGGAAAAGGGAATGATGACGGGCAGGAGCAGGAACAGGAGAACGAGGGGCGTCGAGATGACGGCGAAGGACAGGAGACCGCGCACGCCGGTCACGGTCATGACCTGCTGGAGCATCCCGACGACGACCATGGTCGAGAGAAGGGGCAGAAGCCGATCGACCGTTTCCCTCGAGAGCCTCAGGAAGGCGATCTTTCGGGGGCTGACGACCAGGGCCGCGGCGCCGGCGAAGACGAACGGCAGGGCCAGGCCGAGAACGGGTGCGCGGAAGGGCCAAAGACGATAGGCGGCGATGAGGCCGAAAAAGACGACGAACGGCGTGAGGACCCGCCACCAGCTCATGCCCGCCGGGGCCTCGGGGACATCCGGGACATCGGCCGCGGCGGCCGGATCCCTTTTCCAGCCCAGGACGAGGACGGTGAAGGATCCGAGGAGCAGGACGGGGATGCCCAGCGTGAGCTCGAAGCCCACATAAGGGATGGCCGTCCCGGCGCAGAGGATCATGGCCCAGATATTGACCGGGGGGGCGGCGGCGCTCAAGCCGGCGACGATGAACAGGATGGCCGCGACCTTCTTGCGGGCGACCCCGAGCCGGCCGAGGGCCAGGGCCACGGGCGCGCCGACGACCAGAAGCGAGACGCTCCCGGCCCCGGTCAGGGCTCCGGGGATGAGGACGATGACCATCAGCACGAGCAGGGCGGCGAGCCGCTTCCGGCCGAACACCCGCAGCGCGGTCCGGACGGCGTAGCTGACGCCGCCCGACTCGCTGACGATGGACATGAACAAGGTCGCCGTGAAGAAGACCAGGACGACGTCGAGGTAGGTTGAGGCGCCCTCGACGAGGTGACGGGCCAGGTCGCCGGCGCGGGGCGTGGCCACGAAAGCCCCGGCGATACCGCCGGCCAGGGCGGCGGCGAACATGCTCAATTCGACGGACAGGCGGAAGACCTTGGCCAGGGCGTAGGCGGCGATCATGACCGCCAGGATGATCAGGATCTGAAGCGTCATGCGGGTCGTCGGGAATGTTACTCGATTGCCGGGTCGAGGTCAATCTTTTGCGAAATAGCGATCATTCGGACCGCTGCCCGCCCCGGGCCGGCTGGACAGGATCCCGGGGATCCGCTATGATAGGTTTTGGAAAGGGGTCGAAAGGAGTTTCGACCTATGAACATCTCGCGGCCTCCCGTTCGGGAGGGCATTTCTCAACATCCTGTTTTTCCGCTACAATACCTCTGTCGAAATCGAAGGAGGACGTTCATGCGGATTTCCGCTTTTAAAAAGCTATTCGTCGCTTTGAGCCTGTCGGCGTTCCTGCTCGGCGCCGGAGCGCCCTGGCTCGAGGCCCAGTACTACGGCCGGAACAAGGTCCAGTACCAGAAGTTCGATTTCAAGATCATGAAGACCCGGCACTTCGACGTGTACTACTATCTCGAGAACGAAGAGACCGTCAAGCTGGCCTGCCTGATGGCCGAACGGTGGTATGCCCGGCTGTCCCGGATGTTCAATCACGAGCTCAAGGGCCGGCAGCCGCTCATCCTTTACGGGAGCGGCCCCGAGTTCCAGCAGACGACGGCCATTCCCAGCCTGCTCGGCGAAGGGGTCGGAGGCGTCACCGAATCGTTCAAGCGGCGCATCATCCTGCCCTACGGGGCCTCCCTTTACGAGACCGACCACGTCATCGGCCACGAGCTCGTTCACGCCTTCCAGTACGACATCATGGCCCAGGGCCACTCCGACCAGGCCCGGGGCAACGAGATGGGATTGCGCATCCCCCTCTGGTTCATCGAGGGCATGGCCGAATATCTGTCTGTCGGGCCGGTCGATCCGAACACCTCGATGTGGATGAGGGACGCCGTCCTGCGCAAGGACCTGCCCCAGATCACCAAGCTCGGCAATTCCTACAAGTACTTCCCCTACCGGTGGGGCCAGGCGGTCTGGAGCTACGTCACGGGACGGTGGGGGGACGAGGTCATCGGCAAGATGATGAAGTCCGTCGGCCGGGCCGGCGATTACGAGGCCGTCATGGAAGGCCTCCTCGGCGTCAAGATGAAGCAGCTCTCGGCCGATTGGCACAAGTCCATGGAGGACGCCTACCGGCCTCTCGTCGACAAGACCGATCTCCCCGGCAAGGTCGCCAGGGCCCTGTTCAAGGGCGCCGAAAGGAATCCCTATAACATCGCCCCGTCCATCAGCCCCGACGGGAAGAAGATCGTCTTCCTGTCGACCCGCGACCTGTTCTCGATCGACCTCTTCCTGGCCGATGTCGAAACGGGCCGGATCACGCGCAAGATCGTCTCGACGGCCGTCGATCCCCACTTCGAGAGCATCCAGTTCATCCGTTCGGCCGGCTCCTGGGACGCCACGGGCTCCAAGTTCGTCTTCAGCGGCATCGCCAAAGGGCGGCCCGTGCTGACCATCCTGGACATGGAAAAGAAAAGGACGGCGCGGGAGATCCGGTTCACCGAGCTGGCCGAGATCATGAGCCCGTCCTGGTCCCCGGATGGACGCTTCATCACCTTCTCCGCCCTCACCGGGGGCGTCTCCGACATCTTCATCTACGACCTGACCAGCGACGTCCTCAAACAAATGACCCGGGATGTCTATGCCGACCTCCAGCCGGTCTGGTCGCCGGACGGGAAGACCATCGCTTTCGTCACCGAGCGGTTCTCGACCAACCTCGATTGGGTCGAGATCGGCGACTACGAACTGGCCCTTCTCGACGTCGAATCGGGCCGGATCCAGAAGGTCCTGGGGTTCCCGACGGGCAAGAACATCAATCCCCAGTGGGCGCCGGACGGCATGGGGCTCTATTTCCTCTCGGACCAGAACGGCAAGACCGACGTCTACCGGATCGAGCTGGCATCGGGCAGGATCTCCCAGATCACGAACCTCTACACGGGCATCAGCGGGATCACGGATCTTAGTCCGGCCCTGTCCGTGGCCGCGGCATCCGGCCGGCTCCTGTTCTCGGCCTATGAGGACGGCTTCCACTCGATCTATTCCATCGACGACGGCGCGGCGCTCGAAGGGCAGGCCTTCCTGGCCCAGTTCGAGCGCAACCCCGCCCTCCTGCCCCCGAGGTCGGAGCCGGAGGGCGCCTTGCTGGGGTTGCTCAAGAACCCGCTGTTCGGGCTGCCCAAGGACACGGATTTCGTCATCGCCGACTACAAGCCCCGGCTGGGGCTCGATTATCTCTCTCCGCCCTCGGTGGCCATCGGCGTCGACCGGTTCGGGACCTACGGCGCGGGCGGCATCGCGGCCTTCTGGAGCGACATGCTCGGTTATCACACCATCGTCACCCAGGCCTTCACGGGCTCGCGGATCGCCGACACGTCGGGTGGCGTCGCCTACTTCAACAACAAGAGCCGGGTGAACTGGGGGGCGGCGGCCCAGCGGATCGTCTACCCCTACCCCTATTACGGCGTCTTCGAAGGCGAGTTCGGGGGCCAGCCAGCGATCTACGAGGTCGAGGACGTCTTCAGGCTCATCAACTACGACCTCTCGCTGTTCGCCTCCTATCCGCTCAGCCAGGTCAGCCGGTTCAGCCTGAGCGGCGGCTACCGGTCCCAGGGATTCAGCCGGACGATCTACACCCGGATCTATTCCTACACCGGGGGACTGCTGGCCTACACCAAGGAGAACGAGTCGCAGCCGGGACTGAACTACGGTTATCTCTCGGCCGGGTATTTCTACGACACCGGGATCTTCGGGGCCACCAGCCCCATCCTCGGCCAGAACTTCGCCGTGTCGGTCTCTCCGGCGGTCGGCGGGGTCACCTTCACGACCGCCTACGCCGATTTCCGCAAGTATTTCATGCCTCTCAAGCCGTTCACGTTGGCCTTCCGTGCCATGCACTACGGCCGGTACGGGAAGGAATCGGAGGACGGCCGGTTCTACCCGCTCTATATCGCCTACTGGGACCTCGTCCGCGGCTATGAGTCCATCTCCTCAGCGGAGTTCGACCCGGTCACGGGCGAGAGTGAATTCGATTTCAGCCGGCTCTACGGCAGCAAGATGATGGTCGGCAACGTCGAGCTGCGCTTCCCTCTGCTGGGGCTCCTCGGCATCGGAAAGGGCTATTACGGGGCCTGGCCTCTCGAGTTCTACGGGTTCTTCGACTGGGGCATCGCCTATGCCTCGAGCCCAGGGACCTGGTGGGGCGGGACCGAGCCGGATGACGTCAAGCCGACCTTCCTCGGGGGCAACCGCAAACCCATCGCCAGCACGGGGATCGGCGTGAGGACCAACTTCTTCGGCGCCTTGATCTTGGGGTTGAACTACGTCTATCCGATCGACCGCCCGGCCCGGGGGTGGCATCTCCAGTTGAGCATCTCGCCGGGATTCTAGCGTCGACCGTTCATGGCGGGGGAATGGGGGACACGTACCGGAGGTACGTGTCCCCTTTCTTCGGGAACCTATTTTTTGGGGAACCAAGGGAAGAAGGCGCTGGTACGTCGGGCGTAGGCCTCGAAATCCGGGCGGCCGCGGTATCTTTTCTCGAGCATCGGCACGCCCGAGACCTTGGCCAACAGGAGGGTGATGAGGACGGGGCTCGCGACCGTGATCCAGCCCCCGGGGATCTCCAGGGCGACGAGGAAGACCCCCCACCACATCAGCGACTCGCCGAAGTAGTTCGGGTGGCGGGTTGTGCGCCACAGCCCCCGGGTCATGATCCGACCCCTGTTGGCGGGATCCCGCTTGAAGCGGGCCAGCTGGGCGTCCCCGACGGCCTCGAAAAAGAACCCGACGCACCAGAGGAGAGCCCCGGCCAGCCAGAAGCCATAGCCCGCTCGGCCGGGCGGCCCGCCCCATCGATGGGTGTTGACGAGGATGACCGGAGCGCTGATGACGAGCATAAAGAACCCCTGGAGGAGAAAGACCTGGAGGTAGCTCCGCCAGAGGAATGACCGGCCCCATTTCCGTCGCCATTCGGCGTAACGGGGGTCCTCCCCTCGCTTCCGGTTGCGGACCAGGATGTGGACGGCCAGCCGTATCCCCCAGACGAGGACGAGCGTCGTGACGAGGAGCGGCAGGAAAAGCGATCCCCTCCGGAAGAACGTGACGACCGCCACCAGGACGAAGCCGAGCCCCCAGGCGATGTCGGCGACGGAATTGTCCTTCCTGACCAGAGCGACGACGAACCAGGCCGTCATGTAGGCGCCGACGATGACCCCGCATGCGGCGAGGGCGTTAAGAAAAGCGGGCATGGAACCTCCCTCTTCAGACGGCCGGGCCGGTCCCGGCGGCTATTCGAACATCAGGGCGATGCCGACAACGCCGATGCCGTTGTGGACACCGACGACCGGGGAGACATCGGAGACAAAGGCCGGGGGCGCCCCAAGCATCGCCTGGAGCTCATCGGCATACCGGAGGGCCCGGTAGGGGTTTTGGGCGTGGACCAGCCCGTAGTTCCAGACCTTCCGGCCGGCCGATCCCTCGCGGATGAGGGCCAGGATCTTTTTCATGTTCCCGCGGCGGCTGAACGACTTGCCGAGGGCCACGGCTTTGCCGTCCGCGTCGAGCGAGACGATGGGCTTGATGTTGAGAACGGCCGCCAGCAGTCCTTTGGCGGGGCTGACGCGGCCCCCCCGGACCATGTACTTGAGGGTCCGGACGTCCACCCAGAGCCTGGTCTTGCGGACCCACTCCGCGGACGACGACGAGATGTCCTCGAATGTCCGGCCCTCACGGACGGCCTCCGCGACACGGAGGACGACCAACGCTTCGGAGACCGAGAGATGGCCGGAGTTGACGACGGCGACGCGCGACGGATCCAGGCCGAGGGCCTCACGGGCTTTCAGCAGCTGGCCGTAGAAACCCGTCAGGCCCGCGGAGATGGTGACCGCGACGACGGACTCGTAATGGCCGGCCAGGAACTCGAGGACCCGTTGGACGTCCGCTTGCGAGGGCTGAGCGGTCCTGGCCCGCGTCCGGGTGGATCTGAGCAGCTCGTAGAATTGTTCCGGTTCGATGGTCACCTTGTCCAGGAAGAGATTTTCGCCGAAGAACAGGGAGAACGGGACCAGATGGACCTGGTGCTCGTCGAGCACGCTCCGCGGCAGGTCGCAGGCGGAATCCGTCAGGACGGCGATCGGGTGCTTCCGGCCGTGGGCGGCCTCG
>JAWOHF010000274.1:0-3755 GCA_046496285.1 Candidatus Aminicenantota bacterium | reverse complement strand
CGACAGCCCGAGGCCGGTCACCAACAGGAAGGGGACGGCCAGGCTGAGGAAGTTCCCGGTCCATTTCCCGAGGAGCAGGGACGACCGGGAGACGGCGTTGGAGAGCGCGAGCTTCAGCGTCCCGGCCTCCTTTTCCCGGCTGACGGCGTCGAAGCCGAGCAGGAGCGCGACGAGCGAGAGAACGACCTTGATGATGTGGACGAAGTCGGGCGTCGGGAAGAAGGAGAAGATGACGTTGCCCGAGCTCTGGCCGGCCCGGACGTCGATCCCGACGGGCCCGACCTCGAAGGACCTGGTCATGGCCTCTTCCAGCCCGCGGGCGAAGATCGACAGGGGATTGGGCGGCAGGATCGCGATCGGCGCCCCCGGCTCGGGTCTGATGAGCTGGTAGTCGGCCAGCCGCTCCTTGTAGTCGCGGGCCATGACGAAGAAGCTCGTCGCGACCAGGACGACCGTCAGCAGGACGACGACGGTGAACTTGTAGCTGAGCAGGTTCGAGAGGATCTCTTTCCTGACGATCGTGCCCGTCATATAAGCGGCTCGGATTTCATGTAGTCGATGTAGATCTTGACCAGGTCCTCGTACTGGAGCTCCTGGCGCGTCCGCTCCATGACCAGGCGGCCCTCCTTCATGATCCCGACCCGGTCGCCGATCTCCTTGGCCCGGAAGATGTCGTGGGTCGACATCAGGATGGCCTTGCCCTCGGTCTTGAGCTCGGCCATGATCTCCAGGAACTCGGTGGCCGCCTTGGGGTCGAGGCCCGAGGTCGGCTCGTCGAGGAGGATGGCCGGGGCGTCCTTGATGATGGCGATGGAGATGCCCAGCTTCTGGCGCATGCCCTTGGAGAAGTTCTTGACCCGCTGGTCGAAGGCCTTCTCCTGGAGCGACACCCGGCGCATGACCCGGTAATAGTCCTCTTTCTCCAGGTTCGCCTTGCCCCCGAGCTTGGCGAAGAAGTCGAGGTTCTGGCGGGCCGTGAAGTTGCCGTAGAGCATGACGTTCTCGGAGACGAAGGCCACGTGCTTCTTGGCCTCCAGCGGGTCCTTGTTGACGTCGATGCCCTTGATGTAGCAGGTCCCGGTCGTCGGCGGGATGAAGTTCAGGAACAGGTTGATGGTCGTCGTCTTGCCGGCGCCGTTGGCCCCCAGCAGGCAGTAGACCTCGCCCGGGTAGATATTCAAGTTCAGGTGATCCACGGCCAGGACCCCGTCCTCGTAGCGCTTGGACAGGTCCTCGGCTTTCAGGATGGATTTCGGTTCGTTCACGGCTCCTCCTATCTCCGCGTCAGCTTGATGCCGAAGACGACGATGCCCACCAGCAGCCCGACGAGCAGCAGCACGAGGGCCCCGATGCCCAGGACGTTGGTCTTCGAGGCCACATGGATGCGGACGATCTTGTCCTGGGACTCCACTCTCCGGTTGTCGGCGATGGAGTCGGTCCGGATCTTGGGCTCGTAGTCGCCCACCGAGACGTCCGCGGGCGGGATGAACCGGATGCGGACGACTTCGTCCTTGTTCTGGTCGAGCTCCGGGATGAGGTCGGGCGTGATCTCCGCCCTCCAGTTCAAGGGCAGGTCGCTGAAGACCCGCACGTTGTTGAGCTTGCGCGTCCCCGTGTTCTTGATGGTCACGTCCATGACGACCGTCTCGCCGACCCTGATCTCGTGGTAGAGGTTCAGGGCCTGGACCTCGACCCGGGGGACGCCGCGGGGGATGAGCTCGAGCTTGGCCCCGCCGGCCTTCAGGCTCTCGATCTCCTCGGCGGTCACGATCCCGTCGCCGCCGCCGGCCTCGATCTCGCGCAGTTTCATGGTTTGCTCGTTGTCCAGCGCCAGGACGTGGAACTCGAGGGGCTTGTCGAGCACGACCCGGCTGTCCGGGTTCTTGGGCAGGTAGAGCTTGAGCGACAGCTTCAGGCTGGTGACACCCTCGCTGAACTTGATCTGCGACAGCCGGGCGCCCGTCTGAAGGTCGGAGAACTCATAGGTGATCTGGGGCGGCAGGTTGACGGCCTCGAGCTTGAAGACGTTGGCCTCGCCGCTGAACTTCTCGAGCGACAGGTCGTAGGTCGCCGTGCTCTCCAGGTCGGCCTCCTGGGAGAACTGGGCCGAGTTGACGGTCACCATGTTGGCGCTGACGCCCTTCTGGAGATAGACCGCCGTGACCTCGGTCTTGCCCGAATAGGAGACGCTGATGTCGAGGTTCTCGACGTCCCGGAGAAGCTGAAAGGTCACCTCGCGCTCCGTTTCGAGCGGCATGGAGGCGGCCGTCCGCTCGTACGGGTCGGAGATGATCTTGCCTTCCGAAAGCAGCGACACGTGGACGTCCCTGATCTCCTTCATGAAGTCGAGCGGGAAGAGGTCCTCGGCGCTGATGTTCAGCTTGGCCATCTCCTTGAGCTCCTTGGACGAATAGCGGAGGCCGACCCGCACGAACTTCTTGCCGGCCCGGTCCTGGAATTTGACCGCGCGGACCACCGAGATGCGGGCCTCGCTGCCCATGAAGCTGATCAGGGCCTGCTGGTAGTCGACCTGGGCCTGGAGGTAGAAGGTCCGGGTCAGCGAGAACTCGGCCTCCGAGATCAGGCCGTCCTCCTTGAGGTCGAGGGCCCGCTCGAAGTCGGCCTTTTTCTGCTCGAGCTGGAGCTGTGAGCTCTTGAGCCGGAGCAGCTTCATGGACTGGGATTCCTGGGTCTGGGCGAAAAGGGTCACGACAAGAACAAAAATCGCCGCCAGGATGACGATAAGCTTGAGGATCTTCATGCGGGCCTCCGTTTGTTCTCCGTTCCTACTGCAAGGAAGGTGCCAAGTTACCGTCCGTGCTCGCCGCTCCAAAGTGCTTCTCGGCATCAGCGGCTGCGCGCGGGCGGGGGCCCCCGCGCCGCTGCGTCACCGCCCCTCGCCTCAAAGAGCCGTAGCAGAGCTAAATCTCAGCGGCCCGCAAATTGCATTAGGGATAAGCGAATAGCGAAGAACAGGGAGCGGGCAGGCTGAACTTGCCACCCCCGTTACCCAACTCTGGGAACTCCGTTACCCGCTTTACCCGCCCTCTTGCCTTTTACATTTCGCCGGGATTGGGGTATCCTCAAGGACCAGGAGCCCTCACCGTGCCCAATCTTGCCAGACGGATCTTCGGCTTGGTCGGCGGCCGCAAGCGTCGCGGCCCCGAGCCCCGGACGATCTTCCGGGAATTCGCCGAGAGCCTCAATCTCATCGAGGATTTCGACCTGATCGCCCTCAACATGCTGGGCACGATCAAGGAAGCGGCCGCCGTGGACCGCCTGGTCCTGTTCATCCACGACAACGACCTCGGACATTTTCGCGTCGGGGCCGCGGCCGGCTTCGAGGCCGCCGACCTCAAGGGCCTGACTCTGTCGAGCCAGGACAAGCTCGTCAAGTGGCTCAAGGTCAACAAGACTTTTCTCGACGCCGGGCGCCAGGGCGGGGTCGTCGGGTTCCTCGGCGAAAAGGACCGGGAGATGTTCCGCCGTCTCGGCTTCGTCCTCTGCTTCCCCATCCTGTCCATGAACCGGCTGATAGGCATCCTCGGGGTCGGGCCCAAAGCATCAGGCGCCGCCTATTCCGCCGAGGAAGCCGCCTTCATCGATTCGATCATGCCCCAGGCCGGCATCGCCCTCGAGAACGCCCTGCTCTACAAGGAGCAGCGGTCGACGTCCAGTTCTTTCCCATCCGCGAACAGGAAGAGGTCACCGGGGCGCTGGGCCTGGCCGTCGACGCCACCACGCGCCGACAGACC
>JAWOHF010000237.1:0-6675 GCA_046496285.1 Candidatus Aminicenantota bacterium | reverse complement strand
GGCCGGGGAAGTCCAGGACAAAGCGGGCGAAGCGGGTGTCCATGATCAGCCGGCATGATACCGGAGAGCGCAGAAAGGGTCAAACCGGAGCCCTCCTGCCACAGCAACTTTTCGCGCACCCCGGACGTATATTTTAGTGTTCCCGGTCTCGCGCAACCAATCGGCGAACGCCGCAGAGGAGACGTTACATGAAAAAGGAAGCCCCGATCGCCCTCGTCCTAGCCCTCGCGCTCATGCTTACCCTGGCCTTCGTTCCCGTCGCTTCCGCGGATGCCGCCGACGCCGCTCGGGTCGCGACGGAGAAGCCTTCCACCAAGCCCAGCTCAAAATTCACCTCCAAACCCTCCTCTCGCCCGCTCGTCGCCGACGAAAAGACCGTCGTCGCCGTCCGCGCCACCGAGCCCATCACCGTCGACGGCCGCCTCGACGAGCCCGTGTGGCAAACCGCCCCCGCCGCGACCGGCTTCACCCAGACGAACCCCGACGACGGCTCGCCCGCGACCGAACCGACCGAGGTCTGGGTGGCCTACGACGACCACGCCCTCTACATCGCCGCCTTCTGCCGCGACTCCGAGCCCGCGAAGATCCGCAAGCGCCTCGGGCGGCGCGACACGCAGACCGACTCCGACTGGTTCGGCGTGGCCGTCGATCCATACTTCGACCGGCGCTCCGGCTACGCCTTCTACGTCAACCCGGCCGGGGCCGTCACCGACACGGTCCTGTCGAACGACGTCAACCGGGACGACTCCTGGGACGGCATCTGGGAGTGCCGGGCCGCGGTCAACGGAGAGGGCTGGGCCGTCGAGCTCCGCATCCCCTTCGACCAGCTCCGCTTCACGAAGAAGGGCGAGTATGTCTGGGGCATCAACTTCCGGCGCATGATCCGGCGCAAGAACGAGGAATCGACCTTCAACTGGTCGCCCCGCGACGAGGCCGCCTTCGTCTCGCGGTTCGCGCGCCTCGAGGGCCTCAACGGCATCAGCCCGGGCCGGCTCATCGAGTTCATGCCCTACGCCGTCTCCCAGGCCCAGCTCCGTCCCGCCGAGGAGGGCAACCCCTTCGAGACGGGCCGCCGCGCCCTGGCCAACGCCGGCTTCGACCTCAAGGTCGGCCTCAAGAGCAACCTGACCCTCGACGCCACCGTCAATCCCGACTTCGGGCAGGTCGAGGTCGACCCGGCCGTCCTCAACCTCTCGGCCTACGAGACCTACTACCAGGAGAAACGGCCGTTCTTCATCGAGGGCGCCTCGCTGTTCAACAATTTCGGGCGTGGCGGAGTGTACCTCAACGCCAACATCAACTGGCCCATGCCGCGGTTCTTCTACAGCCGGCGCGTGGGACGGGCGCCGCAGGGCTACGCGACCGAGGACGGCTACGTGCGGATGCCCGACCGGACGACCATCCTGGGCGCGGCCAAGCTCACGGGGCAGCTGGCCGGAGGCTGGAACGTCGGGTTCCTGAACGCCGTGACCGGGCGCGAGCTCGCCCGCATCGACCAGGAGGGCGTGCGCCTGACCCAGGAAGTCGAGCCGCTCTCGTACTACGGCGCACTGCGCGTCCAGAAGGACATCGACGAGGGGAGGCGCGGCTTCGGGCTGATGGCCACGGGCGTCATGCGCGACCTTGACGGCGGGGGCGGCGGCTCCGTGCCCAACGACGCGCTGGCCGCCATGCTCAACCGCAACGCGTTCACGCTGGCGGCCGACGGGTGGGCTTTCCTCGACAAGGACAAGAGCTGGGTCGTCGGCGGCTGGATCGGGGGGACGCGGGTCGAAGGCGGCGTCGACGCTATCTGGCGGCTGCAGAACTCGTCGGTCCATTACTTCCAGCGGCCCGACGCGACCCACGTCGAGCTCGATCCGGCGGCGACCTCGCTCAGCGGCTGGGGGGCGCGGCTGAACCTGGCCAAGCAGCGCGGGAACGTGCTGGTGCTGGCCAATGTCGGGGCGCTATCGCCGGGGTTCAACCCGAACGACGCGGGGTTCCAGCAGGGCGCCTCCGACGTCATCAACTTCCAGTTCCTGCCGGGGTATCAGTGGACGAAGCCGGGCAAGGTGTTCCTGAGAGCGCTCGTTGCCGGGGGATGGTTCCGCAACTACGACTTCGGGGGCAACAAGAACTGGGACGGCGGGCTGGCCATCTTCGAGGGGCAGCTGCGGAACTTTTGGAACGTCAACACGATGTTCGCCTACAACCCCGATACGATCAGCAAGAACCTGACCCGGGGCGGGCCGCTGGCCCTCATCCCGTCGGGGTGGCAGATCGAGGGAGGGGTGACCACCGACAGCCGCAAAGCGGTCGTTTTCGAGCTCTTCGCGACGAACTACCGGCGGCCGCGGGACGGGAACGAGTGGAACGGGCAGTTCTCGGTGCGCTGGAAGCCGGGGTCGAACTTCAGCCTGTCGGTCGGACCGACGGTGGGGTTCGAGACGAGCGAGATCCAGTGGGTGCGGCGGGTCGCGGACGAGCTGATGACGGAGACGTTCGGCGCGCGGTACGTGTTCGGACGCATCGACCAGAAGGTGCTGGGGAGCGAGGTGAGGCTCGACTGGACGTTCACGCCGCGGCTGACGCTGCAGGCCTACGTGCAGCCGTTCCTCGCGGTCGGGCACTACGACCGGTTCAAGGAGCTCGCGGTGCCGAAGACGTATGAGTACAACGTGTACGGGGAAGGCGCGGGTGGCGGGAGCGGCAGCGGCGCGGAGGCGTCAACGATCGTTTACGATCCGGTGAGCGACGCGTATACGGTCGACCCGGACGGAGCGGGGGGAGCGGCGGCGCCGTTCTCGTTCGCCAATCCGGATTTCAACTACAAGTCCCTGCGGGGGACGGTCGTGCTGAGGTGGGAGTACCGGCCGGGGAGCTTGCTTTACTTCGTGTGGACGCAGAACCGGGCCGATTTCGCGAACCCGGGGAGCCTGAGATTGGGCCGGGACCTCGGCGATCTGTTCTCCGCCCCCGGCGATAACATCTTCCTGCTGAAAGTCTCGTACCGGTTTTAGCCTGGGGTTTAGCTTGGGGTCGGACCTCAGGATTTCTCATTTTATCAATAGGTTAAGCCTGATTTTCATGAACTCCTATTGATTGAAGCGCGCATTTTTTAGGCAAAAAACAAACAATGATCGAAGGCAAGAGAATAGTCACGCCGCTGTCGATCAATAAATCATTTTTTGGCCGAAAAAACACACATTTCAATCTGTAAGGCCCCCTTATAATCCCCTTAACTTATTGATATTATTAATAAAGCTGAGGTCCGACCCCAAAGAATTACCGCTTGCGGTTCATCTCCTGCCAGACTACGTTGGACCCGACGTTGGGGTTGTAGCCGGGGCTGTCGCTGAGGATGTACTCGCTGCCGTTGGTCCACACGTTCCCATACCCGGAAGGCAGCTCGACGGCCCGGTTGCTGCCGGGGTCGATATACGTATCCACGCCGCGGTATGCCTGGGTGTACTTCTCGAACATCCGGTCCTGGGCAGCGCTCCGGTTCTGGTAGGTCTGGGCGATGATGTCATCGACCTCGTTCATGGTTTGCCGGATCTGCTGCAGCCGGGCGAAGATGGCCTGCTGTTGGCGAAGCTGTTCGCGGTTGATCACGGCCGCCAGCCGCGTGTAGTTCACGCCCCAGAGCGGGTTGTCGGCCCGGGAAAAGATCATGATCTGGAAGAGCCGGACCTTGGACGCCATCTCCTCGCTCGGGGCCCGGAAGCTCTCGACCTGGGGCACCCAGGTGATGAGGGCGACCTGGCCGTACATCGTCGGCGTGTAGGCGATGATATAGGAGATCGAACAGGTGAAATCCTCGGTCAGCCGCCGGCCGTTGTACGTGTACTCGACCTTGACGCGCGCCGAGTCGGCCCGGGTCTCGATGGGGCTCTTGGGCGGCGAGATCTGGTGAAAGATGTTGAGCTGCATATTTCCGACCGCAAGGACGTACTGGGCCAGGCCGGGAAGAGGCTGGGTCTCGACGACCTTGAGATCGCTGACGCCTGACCGCGCCCGGGGGAGGTAGAAATTCTGCAGGAATTCCGCGGGGCCGATCGGCTGCATGACCGGGGTTCCCTGCTGGGCGTAGGTGTAGTTCATGGTCTGGTCCTGGGACCACATGAAGGTCATCGGCGCGGGCTTTTCAAAGGCGCAAAGCCCGTCCGGGCTCGAGATGGCGTAGGCCGTTTGGGCGTCGGGGGGGATCTTGTTGAAATCCCAAGTGACCCCGCCCTGGAAGCTCCAGTCCTTGGGGACCAGCATCCGGAAGACCTCATAGCCGAAGCCCTGCTGGTCGATGATGATCTGATTGCGGAAGTAGAGCGGCTGGGAGGGAGCGGGGACGGCGGGCGCGGCGGCCGCCTGAATTCGGGGCTGGGAATGGCCTTGGGAAGCCGCCAGAGCCGCGAACGGGACCGGGGAAAGGGGGAATACGCTGAGGGCCTCGGGATCCGGCGATCCGGGCGGGTTTTCGGCCGGGAGCGGGCCCGAGAGCAGGATCATGGCCGCGAGGGCGCCAAGGGCCGTCAGGGTGCCGGCGACGAGAGCCGGACCGGGCCTGAAGAGAGATGCGGGCCGGGATGATCTCCGGATACGCCGAGCGTTCATGGGTTCCCTCCCTGGTAAGCGACGGGGTATCTGAGGGAACTATAAGCCCGGCGGAAGCGCCTTGTCAACGGCGCACACAGGCCTTAAAAAGGGGACACAACGCTCGTTTCCTAATTTCTGGGGGGCCTTATGCTCTTCTGGGTCGAGTTGATCGTTTTCAACCCAAAAAACGCTGTCCCAACAGCTTAGGGGTAGCCCGAAAATACGGATAAGTTGAAGATATTAATAAATATCCTGAGGTCCGACCCCATTAGTAAGTGATGCGCTTAACGACGATGACCGGCGTAAGGCCGTAGTTCATGCCGTCGGTCGTCACGGACTGCGCGGCGTCGAAGTCGAGCACGCACTGGACCGTCCCGTCCTCGCTGACGGTGAAGCTGCAGGGCACCGTGATGACCCTGGGCGGGTCGATGGTCAGCGTCCAGGTGCGTCCGTTGACCACGATGGACGCCTCGCTGATCGTCAGGCGGATGGCCGTGTAGGTCCCGGGGTCGAGGGTTACGTCGAGGAGCTTCTCTTCCTTGTCGCGCAGGAGGAGCAGGTCGACCTGGGCGGGATCCGTCTGCAGCTCGATGAAAGCTTCTTCGCCCTCCTTGCGGACCTCGATCTGGCTGAAGGTGATGTAGACGTGCTCGAGGCCCTCGATGGGCGCGTCGGTCATGTAGAGCTGGAAGTTGCCGGTGCTTCCCGTATTGCAAGACCCGGCAAAAAGCGCGAGCCCGGCCGCTGCACAGAAAATGAGGACTTTCTTCATGATGGCCTCCCTGGCATGATGATCCTTGCCTAGCGGTTACATGTTAACTCTGGCCAGGATGGCTGTCAAGCCCGCCGATGTCTTGCTTTATCAGCCACTTGCGAGCACGACAGAGCCCCGCATCTCCCCATGAATCTGCGTGTCTAATTATTGAACATTATTGGGGTCGGACCTCAGGATCTTGCTTTATCGTAACCGATTAGCCTCGGCCACTCACTCGGCATCAGCTTAGCCGGGCCGCGAAATCACTGCTTTTGAGCCCAAAAACGAACTGCGCCCGCCCTAAATCCGTATCTTCTCGGCCCACGCCGCTATCTTCTCGCGGTAAATCTTGTGGACGAACTCGCAGTCGAACTCCATCTCTTCCTTGAGGAGGGCCGCCTGCTCCTCGGCGCTGAAATAGTCCATGCACGGCAGGAAGAATCCCTCGTCCTCCTTGCGGATGTGGGCGGGGTAGAATTCGGCCAGGAACTCGAGCTTCTCGATGACGGCCGCGAGCGCGCCCTCCTCTCCCCTCTTGTAGGCTTCTTTCGCCAGGCGCAGCTCTCCGACGACCCGGCGGCCCGTCTTGTGCTCCTCGACGAGCTCGTCCATGGTCTGCCGCAATCCGGGAGGCAGGGGCTTGCGGTCGAGCTCCCGGAATAGGATGTCCTCCTCCTTGCCGTGGTGGCAGCGGTCGGCGTAGGTCCGCACGAAATCGAGGGCGTACTCGACGAAATCAGGATCGATCGTCCCCGTGCGCCGCGCGCCCTCTACCTCCTCCCGTATCTGGGGCATCAGCTTTTCGATAAGCCGATGCTCGATCATCAGGGGGCCGACAGGCATCATCGCCTCTCTCCTTTTTTTCTGCTTCGCTTGGTTCGCTGATATCCTACTGTTTCTGTCGTCATTATATAGGCACGGCGACCATCCGTAAAGGCTGCTGGGGTCGGACCTCAGCATTTTTATTTCTATCAATGAGATAGGCAAAACCTCCACCCTGCCATCAGTTTGCTGAGGGTATAAATTCACCATTTCTCACGCCGAAAATCAAATATTGAGCTCCCGTGAGACATATTTCGACCTCGAGCGTCATCTAGTGTTGGGAGGACGTTGGGAGGACGATCATGCCCAGAGCCAACCGCAATTTCGTACCCGGTCAGATATGGCACATCACTCACAGATGTCACAAGAAGGAATTCCTTCTCAAATTCCGCCGGGACAAGCTCGAATGGATGTATTGGGCGCTTCAGGCGAAGATCAGGTATGGGCTCATCATCTTGAACTTCATGATCACGTCGAACCACATCCATCTGCTCGGCATGGCGGGCCGCCGCCGGGCTGGAGAC
>JAWOHF010000023.1:0-2795 GCA_046496285.1 Candidatus Aminicenantota bacterium | reverse complement strand
CTGGCCGGCCTGGCCGCCGGTCTCGCTTTCGGACAGAGGACCGGCTATACGCGGGAAGAGTTCTCCCGCCGCCGGAGCGTCCTGATGGACCGCCTTCGGGACGGCGCGGTCATCCTCTTCGGCGATGCCGAGGCCCCCGCCGGCACCCATTTCCGCCAGGACAACGACTTTTTCTACTTCACCGGGAACGGAGACCTGGGCGCGGTCCTGGTCATAGTCCCCGCCTCGAAACAAGCCTGTCTGTTCCTCCCCCAGCAGACGCCCCGCGAGGAGATGATCGACGGCCCCAACCTCCTCAAGGACCCTGAAGGAAAAGCCGAGAGCGGGTTCGCGGACATCTTCCCGGTAAGCTATCTCGACGAATTCCTGGCCCGGAACCTGGCCCGTTTCGGAGGACGGTTCCACGTCCGGCTGTCGCCGCGGGACACGCTGGACGAGGCCCGGTCCGAGACCAATCTCATGGCCGCCAGGATGGCCCGCAGCCATTACAACGACCAGCTCTCGCTCGACCAGCACCGCCTCGCCAAGCTCAAGGAGCGCTACCCGCAGATGGAGTTCCGGGACGTGACCCCGGCGATCGACGCCATGCGGGTCATCAAGACGCCCGAGGAGATCGAGATCCTGAGGCGCAACGGCCGCGTCTCGGCCGAGGCCGTCAAACAGGCCATGGTCGCCGGGCGGCCCGGCGTTTTCGAATACGAGATCGAGGCCGCGGCCATGTCCGTCATCCTCAAGAACGGGGCCAAGGGCCCGGCCTACGCCCCGATCGTCGGCTCGGGCCCCAACTCCTGCGTCTGGCACTACGACAAGAACTCCCGGCGCGTGGAGGACGGGGACCTCGTGCTCATGGATTTCGGGGCCGACCTCGACCACTTGGCCATGGACATCACCCGGACCTGGCCGGCCTCGGGCCGGTTCACGGACGAGCAGAGGGAGGCTTACCGGATCGCCCTCGAGGTCCAGAAGGCCTGCATCGAGGCCTACCGCCCGGGGGCGACGCCCGAAAGCGTCAAGGCCCACGTGGCCAAGGTCATGAAGGCCAAGGGCCTCGATCCCCGCGGGCTCGAGGGAGGCTTCGGGCACGGCGTGGGGCTCTCGGTCCACGACATCCCGCTCGGAGGCGTGCTGAAGGAGGGGATGGTCATGGCCATCGAGCCGGGCCTTTACTACCCGGAGAAAGGCTTCGGCATCCGCATCGAGGACACCGTCCTCATCACCCGAAAAGGATGCGAGGTCCTGACGCGCGGCGTGCCCAAGGAGATCGAGGAGGTCGAAGCGCTCCTTGCCGGGCCCAGCAGAGCGATGCATCGCCCGATGCAGGGGATGTCCTCCGTTCGGCTTGACGATGGATATCGCCGCCTCACTACGGACATCCTCCAGACCCGATGAGGAGCAGCTCAACAGAGCATGGATATCATGTTAGCCGATGCTTTCCTCGAAAGGATCGAACGCGGACTCCGGGCGCCCCTGCCGGGCCTCACGGCCCAGCTGCGCATGGTCCCCGAGCCCCGGCCCGGGACCAAGGCCTATTTCGAGGTCGAGGAGACCAGTCTCAAGGCCGGCGTCCTCGTCCTGCTCACCTGCAGGGAGGGACGGATCCGGCTGCTCCTGACCCGGCGCACGGACAGGGTCCTCCATCACCGGGGCCAGATCTCCTTCCCGGGAGGCGAGCAGCATCCCGGCGAGTCGCTCGAGGCCACGGGCCTGCGCGAGACACAGGAAGAGCTGGGTTTGGAGCTCGCGGCGGTCAGGATCTTGGGCCAGCTGACGCCGCTCTACATCCCGCCGAGCAACTTCTGCATCTACCCGACCGTGGCCGTTCTGCCGGGGACTCCCGAGTGCCGCATCCAGCCCGACGAAGTGGCCGAGGTCATCGAGGTCCCGGTCGAGCATCTCATGGACCCTCGCAACGTCCGTCGCGAGAGCTGGGACCTCGGTGACCGGGCGGCGGTCGTGCCCTTCTACGAGTTCGAGGGCCACAAGATCTGGGGGGCGACGGCCATGGTCCTGGCCGAGTTCCTGGCCCTCCTGTGATAGAATGTCCCTGAGCGAGGTCCGGCCATGACCAAAAGAAAGCGCATCCTCAGCGGCATCCAACCGAGCGGCACCATCCACATCGGCAACTACTTCGGGGCCATCGAGAACTGGGTCCGGCTGACGAAAGACTATGACTGCTTCTTCACCATCGTCGACTACCACGCCATCACCGTGCAGTACGACCCGGCGCTGATGCAGAAACGGATCCGGGAGGCCGCCCTGGACAACATCGCCGCCGGCCTCGACCCCTCGCGGTGCACCATTTTTGTCCAAAGCCACGTTCCCGAGCACACCGAGCTCTGCTGGCTGCTCAACTGCGTCACCCCGATGGGCGAGCTCAGCCGGATGACCCAGTTCAAAGAGAAGTCGGAGCGCGAGCGTGAGAACGTCACAGCCGGGCTCCTCAACTACCCCATCCTTCAGGCCGCCGACATCCTCATCTACAAGGCCGACGCCGTGCCCGTCGGCGATGACCAGGCCCAGCACCTGGAGTTCACCCGCGAGGTCGCCCGGCGCTTCAACGGGCGCTTCGGGGAGTTCTTCCCCGAGCCGGCGACCCTCATCGGCCGCGGGGCCCGGGTCATGGGCATCGACGGCGGGTCGAAGATGAGCAAGTCCCTCGACAACCACATCGGCGTCGTCGAGGACCCCGAGGCCATCTGGGAGAAGCTCCGGCCGGCCAAGACCGACGAGGCCCGCAAGCGCCGCAGCGACCCGGGCAGCCCCGACCGCTGCAACATCTTCAGCTACCACAAGCT
>JAWOHF010000123.1:0-11997 GCA_046496285.1 Candidatus Aminicenantota bacterium | reverse complement strand
GGCCGGAGCGCACAGCTCGGCGCCAAGGGTCAGAACGAACAGGTCAACGGGCCGGGGCAGGTCCTTGATGGACGGGACGCACAGGCAGTCGTCGATGCGGTCGACCCCCGGCTTGACGACCAACACGTCCGCGGACGGGAAGCCGTTCTTGAGGATGTTCCGCAGGATGATGCGGCCGATGTTCATTTTCTCCGAAACGCCGACGATGCCGATGGAGCCGGGCCGGAGCAGGTGCCGGATGGCTTCCACGGGGCGGGCGTCTTCCGGGGCCTTGGCCCGGGAGAACCGGCAGACGCCGTCCAGGGCCAGCAGCCGGCCGCCGCGGATGACGAACGGGTTGACCTCGGCCTCTTCGATGACGAACGGCGAGCGCTCGGAGAACGGGGAAAAGGCGGCCGCCAGGTCGCGGAAGCGCAGGACGGTCCCGGCCAGGGCTTTCGGCGTGACCAGAGGTTTCCGTCCCCGGAACTCGGCCGCCACTTTGCCGAAGAACGACAGCGGCCCGATGAGGCCCTCGACCTGCCCGTCACCGAGCAGGTGGGCCGAGGCGATGGCCGCCGCCCGGCCTTCCCGGAGCCGCTCGTTCATGTACTCGACCTCGAGGCCTCCGCTGCCGACCGTCAGGACGGGTCCGAACTCGCGAGTGTTGCGGGTCCCGATCAGGATCTCGGAGCCGAAGCCGACATTCTCGAAATCGACCTTTTCCGCGATCAGGAAGCCGCGGATGGATTCCCGGACGGCGCCCGGCGTGACGGCCTTTCCGGCCGTCTTCCCGGAGGACCTTTTCAGCCACTCGATATAGCGGAGGGGGACGGTCCGGAGCATGCGGCCGCAGGCTTTGTTCACGGAAGCGGCGTCGGCCTTGACGAACTCCACGCCTCCGGCGTCGGACTTGTGGACGATGAGCGGCGAGACGACCTTGATGACGACCTTGCCGACGCCTTGGAAAGGCAGGTCCCTGCGCGTCGCCCGCCTCCCGGCCGGAAGGAAGACGTGGCGCGGCGTCCGGATCCCGGCCGCCGCCAGGACCTGGTAGACCTCCGGCTCGAGCAGGGAATCGCGCCCGTCCTTCTCCGCCAAGGCGAAGATCCGGCCGATCTTGCCGAGGGCGGCCTTCATGACCCGGAGGCCGCCTTCCGGCCGAGATCGAAGGCTTTCAGGTTGGCCTCGAGGACCGGCCCCCCGCGCCCTTTGAACAGGGCTTCGATCACGGTCTTCAGCCCGGCCTCCTTGAGCATCAGAAAACCCGAGGCCGCCCCCAGGAGGACGATGTTCTGGGCCTTGACCGTGCCGGCCTCCTTGGCCAGCTTTTCGGAGTCGACGATGACCGCCTTCGGGGCTTTCCGGACGGCGTCGAGGATGTTGTCGAGGTCGGGGTAGTCGGGAATGTTCTTGTACGGGGTCGAACTGGTCACGACGACCCCGTCGGGACGCAGGTAGTCCAGGTAGCGGAGGGCCTCCAGAGGTTCGACGCTGAGGATCATGTCGGCCTCTCCCTTGGGGATGAGGTCGCTCCAGACGGGCCGGCTCGAAAGCCTCATGTGGGACTGGACGGCCCCGCCCCGCTGGGCCATGCCGTGGACCTCGGCCTGCTTGAAGAAGAGCCCTTCGGCCAGGGCGGCGTTGTCGATGACGTAGGCGATGGACAGGATGCCCTGACCGCCGACGCCCGCCAGAATGATGTCCTGCTTCATGGCCTAGCTCCTTTTCTTCCTCGTCTCCTGGACGCACTCCCGGACGGCGACGATGACGGACAGCCCTCGATGGTCCAGCTCCTCGCGGATGATGCCGACGTTCTTCTCGTGGTTCTTCGGCAGGGGCTCGATCGTCCGGATGCGCTCCCGGGGGACGCCGAGGCCCTCGATGATGCGCAGCAGGCGCTCGCCGGACCCGAAGCTCGGCTGGCCGCCGGTCATGGCCGTCGTCGAGTTGTCGAGGACGAAGACCGTCATGTCGACGTCGGACGCGGCCGCGCCGAGGAGCGGGGTGATGCCGGAATGGGCGAAGGTCGAATCGCCGATGACGGATACGGCCGGACGGAGCCCGGCGTCCGAGGCCCCTCGGGCCATGCTGATGCTGGCCCCCATGCACACGCACGTCTCGATGGCGTTGTAGGGAGGCAGCGCCCCCAGGGTGTAGCACCCGATGTCGCTGAAGACGCCGGAGCCGGGGTAGGACTCGAGGGCCTTATTGAGGGCCTTGAAGGTGTCGGCGTGCGGGCAGCCGAGGCAGAGCTGAGGCGGGCGCCCGGCGAGCGGCAGACCGCTCTTGGCAAGGGCCGGAAGCGGCTCGAGGCCGAGGGCCGCACGAACGCTGTCGGGGGACAGCTCGCCGGAGCGGGGCAGCGCGCCGCTGAGACGGCCGAGGACGGTTTTGCCGGCGATACCGAACAGGCCTTTCAGCTGCTTTTCGAGGAAGGGATACCCGTCCTCGACGACCAGAACGGACCCGACGTGCTCGACGAGCTTGCGGACGAGGCCCTCGGGCAGCGGATAGGTCGAGACCTTGAGGAATGACGGCAAATCCCCGTCCGGCCCGCAGGCTTCGCGGAAATAGTTGTAGCCGACGCCAGCGGCGATGACCCCGAGGGACCGGTCCTTGTCGTTGAGGCGGAGGACGTTGAAAGCGGACCCGTCCGAGAAACGGGCCATCTCCGGTTGCCGGTCGAGGAGCAGCCCGAAACGCCGCCGGGCATTGACCGGAAGAAGGGTCCAGTCCCGGCGGTCCCCCGGTTGGAGCTCGTTCTGGGCCCTCGGCTCCTTGGTCTCGACCGAGGACCGGCTGTGGGAAAGGCGGGTTACGAGGCGCAGCATGACCGGCAGACCGAAGCGCTCGGAGACGTCGTAGGCCTCCCGGGTCATGTCATAGGCCTCCTGGTGATCCGCGGGCTCGTAGCAGAAAACCTGGGCGAACTGGGCGAAGTAGCGGCTGTCCTGCTCGTTCTGCGAGCTGTGCATGCCCGGGTCGTCGGCGCTCGCGACGACCAGGCCGCCGTTGGCCCCGGTCAGGGCGGAGTTCATGAACGGGTCGGCGGCCACGTTGAGGCCGACGTGCTTGAAGGAGACGAGAGCGCGCTTCCCGGCGAAGGAGACCCCCAGGGCTTCCTCGTAGGCGACCTTCTCGTTGACCGACCAGGCCGCGGTGAAGTCCTTTCTCTCCGCAGCCAGGCGGACCAAGAACTCCATGATCTCGGAAGCCGGTGTGCCGGGATAGGAGTAACCGGCGGACAGCCCCGCGTGGACGGCCCCCAGGGCCACCGCTTCGTCACCGAGCAGGATCTGGCGTCCCATGGCATCCCCTTTCCAACGTCTTCGACGACGGACGCACGCCGGGAACGGCGGGTGGGGGGCGTGCGAGGCACGGTCGAGGGGCTAGCATACCCACACGCGCCGGAGAGTGTCAAGGCCGCCGGCAAGTGTTTGCGTTTTCCGGCCGGATGCGGCATGCTGATGGGGAGGAAGGAATGCTCGGACTATCTTTCGATTCGCCCCTCGCCCAGTGGGTCATTCTTCCCTTGCTCATCTTCGCGGCCCGCATCGTGGACGTGTCCCTCGGCACGCTGCGGATCATCTTCATCTCCCGGGGCAAACGGCTCCTGGCCCCCCTGATGGGATTCTTCGAGGTCCTGATCTGGCTGCTAGCCATCGGCCAGATCTTCAAGAACCTCGAGAACCCGGCCTGTTACATCGCCTACGCCGCCGGTTTCGCCGGCGGGAACTATATCGGCATGGCCATCGAGAGCAGGCTGGCCCTCGGCCTGCAGATCGTCCGCATCATCACCAAGTTCTTCGTCCCTGAGATGATCGAGAAGCTGAAGGCCCGCGGCTACGGCCTGACGATCCTCGAAGGGCAGGGCGCCTCCGGGCCGGTCACGGTCATCTTCACCATCGTCAAACGCAAGGACCTGCCCGAGTTCGTCGGCATCATCCAGTCGGTCAATCCCAAGGTCTTCTACACCGTCGAGGACGTCCGGACCGCCAAAGCGGGCATCTATCCGCTGGAAAGGACCCGCGGGGTGCAGGGGACCCTCGACCGGCTTTTCCTCCTGCGCAAGGGCAAATAGCCTCCCTGCGCCCGACGGCCGCGGATTCAGTGCGTTTCGCGATGAGCGGTCATGCCCAGGGCCTCCGCGGCCTTGGGGGACGGGAAATATCCCCGGAAGATCCGATAGTAGAAAAGATCTTCCTTCGAGGGCAGCGGGAATCCGGGAGCGATCTCCCGCTCCCGGGAGAACTCGTCGTCGCCGATGCGCGCCTCGGCGACATCGGCCAGGCTGGTGGCCACTCCCGAGCCCGACCAGAATTTCTCCTTGGGCCGCAGGCGGATCTCCTCCGGGAGGAGGCCGTCCATGGCTTGGCGAAGGATCCACTTCTCGAGCCCTTTGCCCCCGTGGATCTTCCATCGCCCGGGGATGGCGTTGGCGTAGGCCGCGACCTCCGGATCGAGAAAACAGGTCCGGGCCCTCGTGCCGTGGGCGGAAGACGACCGGTCGACGCGCTGCAGGGCCGTCGCGGCCAGGGCAGCCTGAGCGTCCCTCAGCGCCCCCGGCAATTCCTCTTCGCGGAGCGATTTGAGGTAGCTGTAGCCGGCGAACAGCTCGTCGCCGCCTTCACCGGAGAGGACGGCCCTGACATACCTCGCCGCGAGCCCGGCCACCAGGTAGTTGGCCACCGAGCTCCTGACGAGGGGGGCGTCGAAGGACTCGAGGTGATAGATGACCCTCGGCAGGATCTTCAGCATATCGTCGAGCCCGTAGATGACCTCGAAATGACGCGTGCCGAGGAAGTCGGCGGTTTTCCTGGCGAAGGCCAGGTCCGGGGCGCCGGCCACTCCGGCCGAGAACGTCAGGAGAGGCGACCGGTGACGGCAGGCCAGGGCCGCCAAGGTCGCGGAGTCGAGCCCGCCGCTGAGCCAGCTTCCCAGAGGGGCGTCCCCGCCCGCCCGGCGCTCGACGGCTTTTTCCAGCCGCCGGAGAAGACCCGAGGCGATGGCCTCCGGGTCCTTCGGCATTTCCACATCTCCCTTCCCGAGCTCCGTGGGCCTGAGCTCCCCGTCGTAAAAATGACCCGCCGGCAGCACCCGGATATCTTCGGTCGCTATCTGAAGCCCTTTGATCTCCGAGGAGAAACAGAGCCGCCCTTCCCGCAAGCCCCAATACAGGGGGGCCTGCCCCATGGAGTCGCGGGCCAACAGGACCCCGTCCCCGTCACAGACGGCCAAAGCGAAGGGCCCGTTCAGGCGGCCCAGGAAACCGGGCCCCTCCTTTTCGTATAGCCTGAGGACCAGGTCGGCGTCGGAAGCGGCCTCCTCCCCGAGGGCCGATTCGAGCTCCTCGAAATTGTAGATCTCCCCGTCCCAAAGGATCGTCCGGCCCTTTCGTGTCACCGGCCCGGTTGCGGCCTTCGGCCCGGCGGCCAAGGAAACCATGCCAAAAGCCCCCCGGTCGTCGGCGATCACCTCGCGACCGTCCGGGCCGCGGTGTCCGATAGCCTCCAGCATCGAACCTATCAAGGCCGCGTTCTTCTCCCCTCGTATACCCGCGATCCCGGCCATGATTCAGCCTTCCTTCCTTTTTCCGGCGGCCCCCAAAGCCCCAAGGCGCTCCTTTTCCGGGAGGGGCTGTCCCGTTCCGGGATCGACGGCCCGGCAGGCCCCGCCGACGATCCGGGTGACGACCGCGCCCCGGGCATAAGGGTGACCCTTGAAATGGGGCGTGTCCAAAAGGCCCTTGACGACGGCCGCGGCGATCGTCCGCGGGTCGGTCCAGGGGTCGTCGGCCGCCGAACCGGCCAGGCCCTTCAAGGCCTCGAGCAGGAGACGGGCCTCGGAGACCAACTCGGCCTTTCTCTCCCGGACCAGAGGATCACCGGACGCGTCCGGGAGCCCCTGGAGACACAGCTGGATGGCCCCGCGGGCGATCCGGCAGCTCTCGATGAGCTCGTCGGCCGTGATGGCGTGATCCCCCTCGCTGAAACCGACGACGTGGAAGATGTGGGGGGAAAGCGACATGCTGACCGCTCCCGACGCGGCCAGATGGCCTTTGGCGGCGGCGAAGTCCGCGGGCATGGAGGCCAGCCCGGCCCGGACCTCCCGGAAGACGGCGAAGCCGTCCCCCGCCAGGCCTTCGATCAATTCGATCTTGGCCAGCATCTTGGCCAGGTCCATGGCCGGGGACGTCCCGGCGGGGGTGTTGAACATGTACTGAGAGACGTAGTGCCGGACGCCCGCCTTCTTGGCGTTATAGGCGGCCAGAAAGGCCATGGCCACGGCTAGGGCGTCGTGCGCGTTCCGCAGGCTCCACTGGTGGGATTCGTTGACCTCGACGGGAATGCCTTGGCGGGCGTACCAGCCGATAACGCTCAGGTTCTCGGCCACGGCCTCGGCCAGGGGCCGGGTCGACCGGCCGTCGAGATCGCTGTACCAGCAAAGGGGGATCGCCGCCCAGGCGTTGCGGATCGTCCGGACGCTCATCTCGGCCCACTTCAGCAGGTCCCGCGTCCCGCTGTAGCAGCGGACGAGGGGGAAATTGCCGCGCCGCGTGGCCCCGTAAATCGCCTCGAGGTCCTCGGGGCGGCGGACAGGGACGCCGCCGGCCCCGTCCTGCGCGGGGTCCATCTCCCCGGGCCGGAAGAAGCTCTCTTGCGCGTTCTGGTCCGGGCCGATGGACAGGACGTCCAGGACCCCCTCTCCGGCGATCCTCTCCGCTCCGGCCAGGGTCTCCTCGAGGGTCGGTCTCCCGAAATGGTGGCGGATCAACGGGACGGGATAGGATCCGCTGATGCGACCGACGAGATCGCCCGGATAGTCCGCCTTTCCGGAACGACCCTCCTCACCGCGGATATAGGCCCGGATGTCCTCCAAGGTCTCCCGGCCGCTGAACACGCGTTCGAAAAGCCCCGATCTTTCGGCCTCCGCGGCCGCGGGAGGGGTCCCGCCGAATATGAGCCGCAGCCGCCGGCGATCCTCCTCCGTCAGAAGGCCCCTCAGTTCCCCGAAAAGCTTCCCGGCGACCTCCGGAGTCAACCGGTAGCTGACGGCGACGCGGTCCGGCCGGTGCTTGCGGACAGCCTCGACGAGGTCCCGGACGGACACGGCCGGTCCCAGGAAGATCGTCTCGTGACCCTCCTCTTCGCACATCCTCAGAAAGCCCTGGATCCCGGCGATGTGGACGCAGGCGCCGATGGCCGCCCCGACGATCCTCTCCCGCTTCATGGGGCCGCCTCCTCACCGATGGCCAGGAGACGCAGTTCCCTGACCGACAGGCCCTCGATCCCCAGGCGTTTGACCGTCCGTCCCTCCGAGGCGTAATCGCAGCCGTGGATGATCGAGGCCAGGTGGATGAACGCGTCGATGGTCGGCGTGGGGACGCCCAGCATCCGCCCCAGGGAGGACATGGGAACGAGGCTCATAGGGATGTCCTCGGTGATGTACCGGACCTTGAGGGTCTTGGGGGCCAGGATCTCGCGGTATCCCGGATTGTCCATCATGGCTTCGTAGAGGTTCTTCCCGGTCGCGTGATAGGCCCGGTAGAGCCATTCGCGGGCGGTGATGGCGTTGATCCCGAGGGCGTCGGCGACGGCGACCCGCTCCGCGTCCATTTTCTCCATGATCAGACAGACCGAGGCGCTGATCCCCTGCATGTAGAACTCGAAATCCACCCGCTCTTCGATCCACGAGGAGTTCAGGATGGTGATAGCCGGGTGAAAGACGGCGCCGATGTTGTCGAAGCTCGTCTTGAAGATATTGGTCCCGGGGACGAACTGGGGGAAGGCCTGGCGGACGATCTTGAGGACATCCGGGATCCGGTAGGCCGGGATGGTGGCCATAGGGATGGAGTTCTTGATGCGGAAGATCTTCGCTTCGCCGGGGCCGACCGCCCTCGACGCGTAGAGCAGGCTCTGCGTCTCCCCGACGACGACGTCGGCGGTGCAGCCGTTCTCCTTGAGGACCTGCTTGAACTCCAAGGCGCCCAGGGTCCGGCCGGGATTGAGAACGACGACGTGGCCGTCCCTGAGGTGCGGCGCGCAGACCTCGGCCATGTAGCGGTGCCCCGTCGCAGGAACGACGACCATCAGAATGTCAGCGTCTTCGAGGGCCTCGGCGATGTCGGAGGTGGCCTTGCGCACGCGGCCGAACCCCTCGATCTCGCCGCTCAGGGAGATGCCCTCCCTCAACTGGACGGGGACGATCCTGGCGTCCGTCCTGTTGAAAAGGTTCACCGGGAACCCCAGGATGGAGAGATGGGCGGCCATGGCCATCCCCCCGTGGCCGGCTCCCAGGACGCAGAAGCTCGGCTGTTTCCCCTCAAGGCAGGCGGTCAAGATATCCATCGGCACATCCTCATGAGGAGTTACATTCCCCCGAACCCGAAGGAATGTCGATCGAAACGGCGTTCGTGCGGATTATGCTAGATGTTATGGGATGAGACAGCGTCTGTCAAGGAAATCCGGCGGAAAAATCACCGCGGCCGCCGGGTCTCTCGATAAAACTGATAAATCCTATAAGATCATGTTGAAATATCGGGCGAATCCGGCTAAGATACCACTGTCCGGCCCAGGTGGGCCGCTCATCGAGGAGAAGGACAATGATCAGACTTTCGACCAAAGGGCGCTACGGCACGCGCCTCATGCTCAACTTGGCCCAGCACCACGGGAGCGGGACCCGGGCGATCATTCTCAAGGATATCTCGGATGAGGAAGGGATCTCGATCCGCTACCTTGAACAGATCATCATCCCCCTCAAGATCAACCGGTTGGTCAAGAGCATCCGGGGCGCCGGCGGAGGCTACATCCTCGGGAGGGACCCAGCCGACATCAAGCTCAGCGAGATCCTCCACGCCCTGGAAGGTAACTGCTGCCTGGTCGAATGCGTCGAGGACCCTGACTACTGCGAGAAGATCGACACCTGCCCGACCTTCGAGATCTGGAAGGGCGCGACCGAGATGCTGAAAGACTATTTTGAGCGGATCACCTTGAAGGACATCGTCGCCCAGTCCGATAAGATCAAGAAAAGGGCCCGGACCAAGATCCGCTGAAGGCTTCAGATCCTTTTTAAGCCTTCGAAAAAGGCCGGCCAGAAGGGATCCTGTTCGGGGACGGCCAGGCGCTCCACTTTCCCGTCGAGCCTACGCAGGATCCGGCGCCGCCTGTTCGCCGTCACCTTGCCAATGACCGACCCCTCGATCTTCTTTGTCCGCAGCCGGGCGATGATGCGGGAGCTCGACGACGGCCTGGCCGTGATGAGCAGACTCCCTTCGGCGATAGCCCGGACCGGATCGATGGCGAAAGTCTCGCAGACCATCCGGACCTCCTCGGGATAGACGAACAGGCTTTCGTCGACCTCCATCCCGACCCCGCTGGCCGAAGCGATCTCGAAAAGCCCGCCCATGACCCCGCCCTCGGTGGCATCGTGCATGGCCGTGACCCCGCCGGCGGCCATGGCCGTCAGAGCGTCCTTGACGACGCTGACCTGATAGGCCAGGGCCTTGGCCTTCCCGACCAGGGCCGCCGGATGCCTCCCCAGGAGCTCCTCCTCCCTGAGAACGGCCAACAGTCCGGCCGTTTCGATGGCCGGGCCCTTGGTCAGCAGGATGTCGTCCCCCGGCCTGGCCCCGGCCGGAGTCACGTACTCCCCCTTGCGGGCCACGGCGAAGACCGTGATGCCGCCGATGGTCGGGGCCTGAAAGCCCGGGTAGAACCCCGTGTGGCCGCCGACGATGGCGATCCCCAAGCCGCAGGCCGCCCGGTGGATGGAATCGACGAGGGTCTTGATGTCCTTCCTTCCCGTCTCCGGCGGCAGGAGGAGCGTATAGGTCATGTAGCGGGGCTTGACGCCCATGACGGCGACGTCGCTCGCGCCGATGTGAACGGTGAACCAGCCGAACATCTCGAGCGGCATGCGGGGCATGGTGAAGATGGGGTCCTCGGCGACGACGAGGACCCGCCCGCCGCCGAGATCCACGACGCCGGCGTCGACTCCCGTCCGCGGCGGCACGAGCACGGTGGGGTCCTTGCGCCCCAGCTTCCGGAGGATGAGGGCCCGGAAGGCCGCCTCGTCGATCTTGCCGATCTTCATGGAGCGCCTCCCGCCGTCGCTAGGGGATCAGCCCGGCTTTCCGCTCGGCGGCCTCGATGGTGTTCATCATCAGCATGGTCACGGTCATCGGGCCGACGCCCCCGGGCACGGGGGTGATGGCCTCGGCCTTCTCCTTGATGGCCTCGAAATCGCAGTCTCCGACCAGACGGAACCCCTTGGGTGACGTCGCGTCTGCGACCCGGTTGACGCCGACGTCGATGACCACGCACCCTTCGCGGACCATGTCGGCCTTGATGACCCGCGGGACACCCATTGCGGCCACCAGGATGTCGGCCTGAAGGGTGAACCGGGCGAGGTCCGGGGTCCCGGTGTGGCAGACCGTGACCGTGGCGTTGGCCCCCTTCTTTTTCTGGATGAGGAGGGCGGCCAGGGGCTTGCCGACGATGTTGCTCCGCCCGCAGACCACGACGTGCTTGCCTTCGGGGCTGTAGCCGCCGCGCGTGAGCAGCTGGACGACCCCGTAGGGCGTGCAGGGCAGCGGGCACGGCTCTCCGCGCAGGAGTCTGCCCACGTTGACCGGGTGAAAGCCGTCCACGTCCTTTTCGGGCGAGATGAAATTGATGACCTTGTCGGCGCTGACGTATTTGGGCAGGGGGAGCTGGACGAGGACGCCGTTGTAGCGGGCGTCGCGGTTGAGGCCGTCCACGGTCCGCAGGATATCTTCCTCGGTGGAGTCCGCGGGCATGTTGATGGTCGTCTCGAAAATGCCGATCTCCTCGGCCGCCTTGGCCTTGGCCGTCACGTAGGAGATCGAGGCCGGATCCTCCCCCACCAGGACGACGCCCAGTCCGGCGACGACGCCTTTCTCTTTGAGAACGGCCGCCCGGGCCTTGAGCTCTTCCCGGATCAGGCAGGAAATTTCCTTGCCGCTGATGATCTTCGCTGCCATCCTGTTCTCCTTATGGGCCGCGGGTCGAAGCTCGGCCCGGCATCCTGAGCATCCGGCCGGACCGGCACCCTTACCATAAACAAATCGGCGCCCTCGGTCAAGGGAGAGGAACCCGGGGATTGACAGGCCCGACACTCCGTGTTAGCCTTCCTGATACAAAGGCAAGGAGGCGTCGTGAAGATCCATAGAAATCTGGCGGCTTTGCTGGTTTGCGTCCTTCTCGGTGGGGCCGTTCCCCTCATGGGGCAGATGCGCTTCGAGCTCGGCTTCGGATTTTCGGTGGTCGGGCCGGCCCTCAACGCCACCTACGTCAACCAGTACGCCCCCGCGTTGACCCCGCCCGACCGCACCATCTCGAGCTCCGCGTCGCAGACGCTCCTGATCAAGGGCACGACGATGTACGGCCTGAACGGCTTTTTCAACCTGTTCTTCAACAAGAACGTCGGCCTCCAGGTCCTGGCCGACTATCATCGCCCCGGTCTCGGAGGCCCAAACACCCCCTACGACATTTCCATGAGTTACCTGGCGTTCGAGCCCGAGACTTATCAGGATTCGATCGATTGGCCGGAGACGGACGGGAACATCGCGGAAACGACTTTCAGCCTAAACGGGCTGATCCGGTTCCGGCTCGCCACGGACCTCTACTTCAGTCTGTCCGGCGGACCGAGCGTCTTCCACCTGGAGGGCAAAGGCGGATTCATCGGTTACTCTCTCTTCAACCTCGAGCAGGTTGCCGATGAGTATCGCTTGACCGGGGAGACCTACAAGATCGCCTACAGCTTCGGCCCTCAGACGAAGTACGGGATGAACCTCGGGGTCGAGGCGTCCTACGAGGCCTTCCGGAGCGTCATCCTGGGTTTCGACATACGCTGGTTCGGCTGTGCCAAGTCCGATTTCCCCCTTCATCTCGTCGAGGACGACCTCATCACCCACCCCCTTTCGGAGATCGAACAGGCTATCGGGCTGGGATCGCTGGAGGTCAACCCCTCCTATTTCCGGGCGGGGCTGGCTAT
>JAWOHF010000185.1:0-3006 GCA_046496285.1 Candidatus Aminicenantota bacterium | reverse complement strand
CCCATCGCCGGGCGCCTCACGGAACGTTCGTTCAGGCATGTCATCGGATCGCCTCCCCGGGGAGAATCCCCAGCATGAAGTCGCCAAACAGGTAGGGATCGGGAGCTGCGCGGTCGAAAAGATGGCGGCCGGCGGTCGCGGTCGCCGGCCGCCGCGCAAGAACCCGGCCTGGCTGGGCGTCGAGCACAACGACGTCGGGGTCCACGAGTTCCTCGATTTGATGCGCCTCATCGGCTCCGAGCCGTACATCACGGTCAACAGCGGTCAGGGCGACGTCGTCATGGCCCTCGACGAGCTCGAGTACGTCAACGGAGCGGCGGGCACCCGGATGGGCAAGCTGCGGGCGGCCAACGGGCGAGCCGAACCCTGGGGCGTCGAGTACTGGGCCATCGGCAACGAGATGTACGGAAGCTGGCAGCTCGGCCACATGCCGCTCGCCGACTACGTCCGCAAGCACACCCAGTTCGCCGTGGCCATGAAGGAGATGGACCCGTCCATCAAGGTCGTGGCCGTGGGCGAGGTCGGCCGGTGGTCGGAGACCATGCTGGCCGAGGCCTCCCATCACATGGACCTCATCAGCGAGCATTTCTACGTCCAGGAAAAGCCCGGCCTTCTCGGCCACGTCCGGCAGATGCCGGACGCGGTCCGGCGCATTGCCGAGGCCCACCGCAAGTACCGGGCGGAGATCCCGACGCTGAGACCCGAGCCGGTCCCGGTGGCCCTCGACGAATGGAACTACTGGTACGGGCCTCACGTGTACGGCGAACTCGGCACCCAGTACTTCCTCAAGGACGCGCTCGGCGTCGCGGCGGCCCTCCACGAGTTCGCTCGTCAGAGCGACGTCTACGACATGGCCAATTACGCCCAGACCGTCAACGTCATCGGGGCCATCAAGACCTCCAAGACCGCGGCCGTTCTCGATTCGACGGGCGTCGTCCTGGCGCTTTACCGCAAGCATTTCGGGACGGTGCCGGTCGCGGTCACGGGGAGCGCGGAACCGCTCGATGTCATGGTCTGCTGGAAGGACGAGGCGAAGAGCGAGCTGACGGTGTCGATCGTCAACCCGACGAGGCGGCCGGTGACGCTGCGGATCGACGCGGGAAAGCTGAAGCTCCCGAGAACGGCCCGGCTCTATCTCATCGCGGGCGACGATCCGCAGGCATGTAATGTGCCGGGCAAGCCCATGGCCGTCGCCGTCCACGAAACGGCCGGCGCCCCGTTCGGCAAGAAGGTGATGGTCCCGCCCCTCAGCGTCAACCTTTATTCCTTTGGGGTCGGACCTCAGGATAACTAACTATTTCAATAACATAAGGCCGCATCTAGCCGGAGCGTATTGATTGAAATGCTCGTTTTTTGGCCCAAAAACAACAGAACTGTGGGCAGGATATAAAAACGAACTTTTGGGCCATAAAGCGTACATTTACAGATAGCGCCAGGCGCTATTATTGACCTATCTTATTGATAATAATTTCTATCCTGAGGTCCGACCCCAACCTTCACGAAGCGGAGGTGGCGGACGCGGCCGGCGAAGACACGGAAGCCGTCCACCGAGCCGGCTTCGTTCCGGGTGAATCGGAGGATGTTCTCCCCCCCGCCGAACGCGTCCGCGTAGACAGGCGCGAGCTCGAACCGCTGAGCTGGACGGAAGCGGACCTTGAGCTTCCCTCCCTCGACGAATATCGTATAGGTCATATCGATCTCTTCGCTGTAATAGGCCCCCGCGTAAGCTTCGAGTTCGGCCGGCTTAGGGGCGAACGGGGCCGCGGCCTCCCACAGCCGCGGTTTGGAGCGCCCGTCCGAATCGCTCATCTTCAAGGGGGCCCCGCCAGGGCCGGCTTCGAACGCGAACCGGCGTGATCCGTCGGCCGCGATGAGCGTCGTCGCCGAGAGGGCGAAGACCTGCCGGCCGCCGATCCGGAAGGTCTTGCCGTCCTTGTCGATCTCGACCACGGTCGCCGCGTCCGTCAGCGGCTCGCGGTAGACCCCCACATACTTCTTGAGAGTTTCGGCGCCGAGGGCCGCGGCCACGATCTTCTCCGGCTCCTTGAGCTTGCCCGCGAGGAAGATCTCGGCGACCTCGTGGGCCAGGCGAGGCGGTCCCGAGCCCGCGACGTTGCTCAGCACGGCGACCGACAGCCGCGCCTCCGGGTAGCGGGCCAGGAAGGTCTGATACCCGGCCGTCGAGCCGCCGTGGCTGATCTCGCGCACGCCCCGGTATTCCGAGACGATCAGCCCCTGGGCGTATTCGTTCTCGAACCCGTCGTTGAGCCGGCCGCGCGTCTGGAGCTGTTCGACGAGGGCCCGTCCGCCGACCCTGGGGTTGTCGAGGTTCTCGTTCCAGATGAGCAGGTCGCCGGCCGTCGTCAGCAGCCCGCCGTTGCCGATGACGTCGGTGAACGACCTGAGGGTGTAGAAGGTCCCGTCGCTCTCCCGTCCGTAGGCCGTGGCCCGGTCGGGGACGATCTCGGTGAAGTCGTCGCGCCACTGGGTCCGGGTCATGCCTAGGGGTTTGAACAGCCGCTCCTGACAGAACGCGTCCAGGCTCTTGCCGGAGACGCGGGCGACGACGACGCCGAGCAGAGTATAGCCGGTGTTGTTGTAAAGGAATTCCTCGCCTGGCGCGAAGTTCAGCTCCTTCATCCGGCCGACGAGCTCCAGGATCTCGGGCACGGAGTGGACGACGCGCCCCGTCGGCCGCCCGGAGAGGGTCATCAGGGGCCATTGGCTTCGAAGGCCGCTCGTATGGTTGAGCAGATGACGGACGAGGATGGGCATCCCGAAATCGGGGAGCTCGGGCACGTGCTTGCGGACTGGGTCGTCGAGCGACAGCTTTCCGTCCTGGCAGAGCAGGGCGATGGCTGCGGCCGTGAACTGCTTGGCCACCGAGCCCGACTCGAAAACCGTGTCCGGGCGCAGGCTGATCCCGAACTCGAGGTCGGCCATGCCGTAAGCCTTGACCAGGACAGGCTTGCCTTCGACGGCCACTCCGACGACACAGCCCGGCGT
>JAWOHF010000339.1:0-15092 GCA_046496285.1 Candidatus Aminicenantota bacterium | reverse complement strand
TGGCCGCGTGGTCCTCCCGGTTCCCCGAATCGATGTCGATGATCGTCCCTTTGACCACGAGCTTGAGGCCCTTTCCTTGGGACAGCTTGTCCGGCAGGGCGACGACGAGCTTGAGCCGGGAGCCGAGCGTCACCGGGCTCTGCAGCGAAAAGAGCGCTCCCGCATGGCTCATGTAATCGAGGGTCGTCTGCTCGCTGAACAGAGATCCATCGACATCCGGGCCCTCGACCAGCATGGGCAGGGAGAACTTGAATCCCCGTTCGGCCGACCGGGCCCTCGCGGGCCGGCACTCCCAGTTCGTTCTCCTCAACATATCGAACTTCCTTTTTCCTTGAATTGGCGAGACCAGATTGGCATCCCCAAAAGACCCGGTCAATCACCCCTAACGATGAAATGCGAGGGGATTCCTTGACAAAGAATCGGCCGGCGGCTAGAATCCTAAAACGCTGGAAGATAAGGAGATGATGTGAGCGAGAACGAACGACAGGTCAAGAGGATAATCCCGAAGAGCGAGGACTTCTCGAAGTGGTACACGGAGATCGTCCGCAAGGCCGAGCTGGCCGACTACGCCCCGGTCAAGGGGATGATGGTCATCCGCCCGTACGGCTACGCCGTGTGGGAGAACATCCAGAGGCTTCTCGACCGGCGGTTCAAAGATTCGGGTCACGTCAACGCCTACTTCCCGCTGTTCATCCCCGAGAGCTATCTCCAGAAGGAGGCCGACCACGTCAAGGGTTTCGCCCCGGAGGTCGCCTGGGTGACCCAGGGGGGCGCCGAGGAGCTCGAAGAGAGGCTGGCCGTGCGCCCGACCTCCGAGGCCATCATCGGGCCCATGTATTCGAAGTGGATCAAGTCCTACCGCGACCTGCCCGTTCTCATCAACCAATGGGCCAACGTCGTCCGCTGGGAGAAGGTCACCCGGCCTTTTCTGCGGACCACCGAGTTCCTCTGGCAGGAGGGACATACGTGTCACGAGACCTACGAGGACGCCCAGGAGGAGACCCTCAGGATCCTCGGCATCTACAAGGAATTCAGCGAGACAGAGCTGGCCATCCCTGTGCTGTCGGGCAGCAAGTCGGAAGGGGAGAAGTTCGCCGGCGCCCAGATGACCTACGCCATCGAAGGCCTGATGTCGGACGGCAAGGCCCTCCAGATGGGCACCTCCCACAACCTCGGTCAGCACTTCGCCAAGGTCTTCAATATCCGTTTCGAGGACCGCAGCCAGGCCCTGCAGTACGCCTGGCAGACCTCCTGGGGCGTCTCCACGCGCCTCGTCGGGGCCGTGGTCATGTCCCACGGGGACGATTCCGGCCTTGTTTTCCCGCCGAACATCGCGCCCGTTCAGGTGGTGATCGTGCCCATCGCCGTCGGCAATTGGAAGGAGACCGTTCTGCCCCTGGCCCGGAAGGTCGAGGCCGAGCTTATCGGATCGGGGGTCCGGGCCACGCTCGACGCCCGCGAGGAGTTCACCCCGGGCTGGAAATTCTCGGAGTACGAGATGAGAGGCGTTCCTCTGCGTCTGGAGATCGGGCCCCGGGACGTCAAGCAGGGCCAGTTCGTCCTGGTGCGTCGGGACAACAAGGCCAAAGAAGCGCTGCCCCTGGCCTCTCTCCTGGACAGGGTCCCGGCCGCCCTACGGGAGGTCCAGCAGGCGCTCTACGACCGGGCTCTCCGGTTCCGGGAGGAAAACACCCGGGAGGCGCGAAGCTTCGAGGAGTTCAAAGGGATAATGGATTCGGTCCGGGGGTTCGTCAAGAGTCCCTGGTGCGGGGATCAGGCCTGCGAGGACAGGATAAAAACCGAAACGATGGCCACGGTCCGGGTCATCCCTCTCGACCAGGACCGGGCTGCGGCCGACGGGAGCTGTGTCTCGTGCGGCCGGAAAGCCCAGGCCATCGCCTATTTCGCCCGCGCCTACTGACGCAAGGGGAGGCCGGTCCGAAGGGCCACAGATGAGAGATGATCTCGTAAGGGACCGCCGGCGGATGGTGGATTCTCAGGTCCGGGCCCGGGGGGTCAAGGACGAGCGCGTGCTCGAGGCCTTGGGCCAAGTTCCCCGTCACCTTTTCGTCCCCGAAAGCCTGGGGGCCCTGGCCTATGCCGACGAGCCCCTCCCTATCGGAGAAGGGCAGACCATCTCCCAACCCTATATCGTCGCCTATATGACAGAAGCCCTGGAGCTCGAGGGCGACGAGCGGGTCCTCGAGATCGGGACGGGCTCGGGTTACCAGACGGCCGTCCTGGCCGAGCTCGTGCGCGAGGTCTGGACGGTCGAGATCGTCGAGAGCCTGGCCCTGCGGGCCCGGGGAACGCTCGAGGACCTGGGTTACCGGAATATCCGGTACAAAGTCGGGGACGGTTCGCTGGGCTGGCCGGAAGGGGCCCCGTTTGACGCCGTCATCGTCACCGCCGCGGCGGCCCGCATCCCCGACAGTCTCCAGGACCAGCTTGGGGCCGGCGGACGGATGGTCGTACCCGTGGGGACCGACCTCCAGGAGCTCTATCTTGTCCGCCGGGAGAACGGCGGCTTGAAGTCCAAGCGCCTGCTCTCGGTCCGATTCGTGCCTCTGGTGAAGGTTCCGTGACGCCGGTCCGTCGCCGCCGAGGGGCCTACTTTTCTTCTCCGTGGTAAACGATGCGGGGGAGCTTCTTGGGGTCCTGCCCGTGGAAGAAGAGCCACTTGTCGTGGCTTTCCTGGTCGTTGTAGATCTTGATGGACCTTTTCTTGGACGAGCTGACGACGCCCAGGATGCGGGCCGACTTGATCGAGGGCAGGGCCCTCGCGGGGGCGACGAGGACCTCCTGGGCCGCTTCGCGCCCTCCGCTTCCGCCTGGCCTCCCCGTGGCCAGGATGACGTCCCATTCCCCGTTCGGTCCCAGCGGGTCCTTGTAGAGCTTCCGGATGCACTTCTTGTCCAGAAGGTCCTCGAGGGACGACGGGTACTGGTTGGGGTTCTTGAGGAGGTAGATACGGACGGCTTCGGCGTACTGCCGGCCGCGGAAGATGAGCTCCTCTTCCTTTTCCCTCTGGATCTCGGTCTGCCAGACGGGAACGGCGACGAGGAAGCCGATAACGATGACGAAGACGGCCATCATCAGCATGATGATGAGATAGCCGCGGCTGCGTTCCCGGGCTCCAGGGGTCATGGGATCACCAGGTGTTGTAAGGCGCGCCGTCGATGGGCGACTTGTCCTCGGAGCCGGATTTGACGTCGACGACCCCGGGAATGTCCATGATCATCGGGTCCTCGAGCGTCGGGACTTCGCGGACCTCGACCCAGGTTTCCGCCGAACGGGTCATGGGATCGACGGGGATCATTCGCAGGTAACTTTCCTGGACGAGGGTCTGAAGAGATGCGGGATACTTGCCCTTGTCCATGGCGTACTGGTCGATCAGCTTGCGGAGGATGAACAGGTTCTCCTTGAGCACGGCCTCGCGGGCTTTGACGGAGGCCGACCTGTACTGGGGGAGGCCCAGGCCCACGAGGAGCCCGATGATGCTCAACACGATGATGAGTTCGATGAGGGTGAATCCCTTCTTCGAACGGGCGGCGGGGGCTCTCATGGCTCACCAGTCCCGGTAGCGGGTCCCGTCCAGGGCCAGGGCCTGGCTTTTCGTATAGACATCATAGACATTCTCCTCGCCCCAGTTGTCGGAGTCGTGATCGTCCTGGTAGGAACGAAGGCCCCAGTCGAAGGAATTGGTCATGGGGTCTTTGGGGATGCGCCGCAGGAACTTGACCAGGCGCTTCTCGGTCTTGCCCTCCCGCTGCTCCTGGACCTCGACACCCTCGAGCAGGGCCTCCAGCGTGGGGGGGTATCCTTCCGTGTCCTTGTCGAACGTGATCTTCTTCTCGTCGGCGAGCTTCTTGTGGGCGTCGATGGCCTCCCGCATGAGCCGCAGGGCCCTCTGGAGCTCGATCTCCTTGCCGTGCTTGGCGGCCATCTTGCCGAGGGGCAGGGCGGACAACGTGAGGATGGCGAGGAGCGACAAGGTGATGATCATTTCCGCCAGGGTGAATCCCCCGGCCCGGGATCTTCTGCGCATCATCCGTCGGCCCTCCCGCGAGGTTCAGGCCCTCATTATAGGCGCGCCCGCCCGGAAATCAAAATCGGCCGCGTCGCTCCCTGGGATATTTCCGCGGAGGGCGCTCCGAGGAGGGCTCTTCGCTCTTCTGATCGCCGCCTTCCTCCAGGGCTTTCTTGCTGAGCCGGATCTTGTTGTCGGCCGGGTCGATGCTGACGACCTTGACGGTCACGGCGTCGCCGAGGTGCAGGACGTCCCGGATGCTGTTGATCCGGTAGGGCGCGACCTCGGAGATGTGGAGAAGGCCGACGAGGTTGGGCATGATCTCGATGAACGCTCCGTATTCCTCGAGCCGGACGACCTTGCCCGTGTACGTTCTGCCGAGCTCGGCCTCGGCCGTCAGGTCCAGGATCATCTGCTTGGCGCGCTCGGCCGCTTCCATGTCCGTCGAGGCGATGAGGATCTTTCCGTCCTCTTCGATATCGATCCGGGCCCCCGTCTGGCTGATGATCTTCTTGATGATCTTGCCGGCCGGTCCGATGACCTCGCCGACCTTTTCGGGATTGATGTTCAGGATGATGATCCGCGGGGCGTAGACGGAGATCTCGGGCCGCGGCGCGGGCAGGGCTTCTTTCATCCGGGCCAGGACCTTGAGCCGGGCCTCTTTGGACTTGGCCACGATCTCCCTGAGCATGGGCAGGGTGACGCAGGGGATCTTGAGGTCCATCTGAACGGCCGTGACGCCCTTGTCCGTGCCGGCCATCTTGAAGTCCATGTCGCCGAAGTGGTCCTCGAGGCCGGCGATGTCGGTCAGGACGACGTATTCGTCGCCTTCCGTGACCAGGCCCATGGCGATCCCGGCGACGACCATCTTCAGGGGGACTCCGGCGTCCATGAGGGCCAACACCCCGCCGCAGACCGTGGCCATGGACGAGGACCCGTTGCTCTCCAGGATGTCGGAGACGATGCGGATGGTATAGGGGAAATTCTCGGAGTCGGGGATGGCCGGCAGAATGGACTTTTCGGCCAGGGCCCCGTGCCCGATCTCGCGCCGGCCGGGGCCTCTCAGGAAGCCCACCTCACCGACCGAGAAGGGGGGGAAATTGTAGTGGAGCATGAACCTCTTCTTGGATTCCTCGCCGAGGCTGTCCAGGCGCTGGGCGTCCTCGAAAGTCCCGAGGGTCACGGTGGCCAGGGATTGGGTCTCGCCCCGCGTGAATATGGCCGAGCCGTGCGTCCTCGTCAGGGGCGCGACGTCGATCGTGATGGGGCGGATGTCGTCGAAGCCCCGTCCGTCCGTGCGCAGCCGTTTCTTCAGGGCCAGCTCGCGGAAGAGCTTCTCCTCGAGCTTGTGGAGGAGGGTGCGGACCTCGGCCCGGTCCTCCAGGTTCTCTTCGGGAACCTTGGCCAAGGCGGCGCCCATGACCGCGCTGCGGGCGGCCTGGTTGGCCCGCTGGCCCCTGACCTGCATGGCCTCGAGGAGAGCGGGGCCGTGCTCCTGCTCGATCCGGGCGAGCTTGTCCTGGTCGAGGGCCTTGGGCGTGAATTCGCGCTTCTTGATGCCGAGCTGGGCGAACAGGTCCTTCTGGGCCTGGATGAGGCGCATGTTGGCCTCGTGGGCCATGGCCAGGCCGCCGAGGATGATCTCCTCGTCGACCTCGCGGGCCCCGGTCTCGATCATGATGATGCCGCCTTCGTTGCTGACGACGGTCATGTTGAGGGGGCTCGAGTCGAGCTCGGTGCCCGTGGGGTTGACGACATGACGGCCGTCGACCAGGCCGACCTTGACCGCGCCCAGAGGGCTGGTGAAGGGGATGTCCGAGAAGTAGAGGGCCGCCGAGGCTCCCAGGACGCCAAGGGTGTCGGGCTCGTTCTCGAGGTCGGCCGAAAGGAGCAGGCCGACGATCTGGGTGTCGAAGAAGTAACCCTCGGGGAAGAGGGGGCGGACGGGGCGGTCGATCAGGCGGGCGATAAGGATCTCGCGCTCCGAGGGCCGGCCCTCGCGCTTGAAGAAACCGCCGGGGATCTTGCCGGCCGCATACGTGTTTTCCCGATAGTCCACGATGAGAGGCAGGAAGGACTTGACGTCCTTCGTCTCTTTACGGGAGGTGGCCGTGACCAGCATCATCGTGTCGCCGTAGCGCAGCAGGGCCGAGCCGTCGGCCTGCTTGGCGATCTTGCCGATCTCGATGGTCAGGGTCCGCTTGTTGATTTCCAGACTGATAGTGTGGGACATAGGTTTTCTCCGGGGACGGAGCTATTTCCGAAGGCCGAGCTTTTGGATGAGGCGTTCGTAACGGCTGACGTCTTTTCTCTTGATATATTCGAGGAGCCTTTTCCTCTGACCGACCATCTTCATCAGACCGGTCCGGGAATGGTGATCCTTCTTGTGGGTGCCGAAATGCTTGATAAGGAGGTTGATCCGTTCGGTCAACAGGGCGACCTGGATCTCCGGGGAGCCCGAATCCTGGGCGTGAGCCTGGTTGTCCTTGACGATCTTCGTTTTGTGTTCTTTGCTTAACACTCTTCTTATTCTCCTAGTTTTTTTCGGGCGTATTTTAGCAAAAGCCGGCCGAAAAGTAAAGAAATTCTTTGAGTTGCGGGGCGGATGCCGGTGGGAGAGACGTCCTGCGCCCCCCACCGGGGACCTGGCGAGGGGCCCGTCCGCGACGTGGGGCTCAGCCGGAGAGGGCCTTTTTGCGGGCCAGCAGCTGTCGGGCGTATCTCGAAATGAGGCCGCCCTGTTTCTCCTGGCAGTCGGCCAGCTTGGCCTCGATCTCGGCCAGAGTCAGGGCGTTGACCTTTTTCCTTTTCGGGCCGGTTTCCTCTTTCTGCTCAGCCATTGTCGTTCCTTTCCGTTCCGTCCTTGATTTCCGCTCTTCCGGGGCAACCGGGGTTTAGAGGAGAGCGTATACTACCAGAAGCGGCCCGGGGAATCAAGCGCCCTCCGTTTACAATCGGCCCCGATTCGCTTATCATGAACGCCCTGGGACGGACACCGAGGAGGAGGCCATGGGCCGACTGGACCGAAGGTCATTCATCAAGGGCGCTCTCCAAGCGGCCGCGGGGATTCTCCTGGCTCTCGGCGCGTCGCAGGGCCGGCCGGCCCAGGAGGCGGCCGGGCCGGTCGTCAAGCTGGCTTACAGGGCCCTCGAGCCCGGCGAACCGGTCCTCGTCACACTCGAGTCCGACGGAACGGCCCGGTCCGCGTCGGTGGCCTTCCTGGGCCGGACGGTGGTCTTGAAACCGGGCCCGGAGGGCCGCTCCGCTTTCGCCTTCCTGGGCATCGACCTTCTCACCAAGCCGGGCTCCCACGCCATGGTCATCCGGGTCGACAAGGCGACCGGGGAAACGGAGGAGATCCGCAAGGACATCGAGATCGCCGAAAAGGGCTTCCCGTCGACGAAGCTGAGTTTCAAGCCCGAATATGTGACCCCGCCGGCCGAGCTCCGTGAGCGCATCCGGAAAGAAAGCGAGCTGGTGGCCTGGGTCATGTCGGTCATCACGCCCGAGTGGCTGGGGGACGGGCCGTTCGTCCTGCCCCATCCGGCCCCGTCATGGTCGAACTTCGGGCAGAGGCGCCTCAACAACGAGGTCCTTCAGTCGGTCCACACGGGGCTCGACATCCGGGCCCCTTTCGGCGACCCCATCCGGGCGGCCAACGCCGGACGGGTCGTGATGGCCAGCGACCTCTATCTGGGGGGCAAGACCGTCATCCTCGATCACGGGCTGGGCGTCTTCAGCTCCTACGGACATCTGTCGGAGCTCAAAGTGAAGAGGGGAGAGGCGGTCGAGAAAGGCCGGGTCGTCGGGCTCTGCGGAAGCACGGGCCGCTCGACCGGGCCCCATCTCCACTGGGCCATCAAGATCTTCGACAGCCGCGTCGACCCCGAAGCCATGCTCCGCCTTCCGCTGTAGGCGCCCGCTGACCGGACACGCTCGGGCGGTTCCTCTCGCGGCGCACCCCCGTCCGTGCTCGCCGCTCAAAATCGCACTTCGGCATCAGCGGCTCCGCGCGGGCGGGGGGCCCCCGCCCCGCTGCGTCACCGCCCTTCGCGTTCGGGCGGTTCCTCCGGCGGCTACTTCAGATAGGCGGCCAGCCACTCGTGGATCGTCTTCCACCACAGCTCGGCGTTCTGGGGCTTGGAGATGAAGTGGTCCTCGTCGGGGAAATAGAGGAGCTTCGAGGGCACGCCCATCCGCTGGAGCGAGGTGAAGAACTGGAGCCCCTGCTCGAGCGGCACGCGCAGGTCGTTGGCGCTGTGGATGACGAGGGTCGGCGTCTTGAAGTTCTTGACGTACATGGACGGCGACCACTTCGTGTACTGTTCGGGGCTCGTCCACGGCGTGCCGCGATATTCCCACTCCGGGAACCACAGCTCCTCGGTCGCACCGTACATCGACCGCAGGTCGAAGACGCCCGAGTGCGAGACGAGGCAGTCGAACATCTCGGTCTGGCCGGCGATCCAATCGATCATGTAGCCGCCGTAGGAGGCGCCGGCCGCGCCCAGCCGGTACATGTCGATGAACGGATACCGGCCGTGGAGGTAGCCGACGGCCTTGACGATGTCCTGGTAGGGCTTGCCGCCCCAATCGCCGCTGATCGAATCGGTGAAGGCCTGTCCGTAGCCCGTGCTGCCGTGGAAATTGACCATGGCCGTCACGTACCCTCCGGCGGCGAACATCTGGGCGTTCCAGCGGTAGTGGAAGTCGTCGCCGAAGCTGCCCTGCGGCCCGCCGTGAATGAGCATCAACAGGGGATATTTCTGTTCGGGATCGAAGGCCGGCGGTTTGAGCAGGAAGCCGTGGATCTTGGCCCCCTCGGCGCCCTCGAACCAGAACTCCTCTGCCGGGTTCATGGCCAGGCCGGCCAGGAGCTCACGGTTGATATCGGTGAGCTGGGCCGCCTTCCGGGCCTTCAGGTCATAGGACCAGACGTCGTTCGGCCGATTGATGGCCTGCCTCAGGAAGTAGAGCTTCTGCCCGTCCGGCGACAGGGTCAGAGAGCTCGCCTTGTGGCCTTCGAGGACCTTGTCGATCCTCTTGGTCGCCAGGGTCAGCTTGAAGACGGCCGTCCGGCCTTTGTCCTCGGCGCTGAAGAGGAGCGCCGACCCGTCCGCGGTCCAGAGGAGCTCGCCGGCGGAATGGTCGAGGCTCTCGGTCAGGTTGGTCGCTGCCCCGGACTTCCGGTCGTAGAGCATCAGAGAGAGCTTGTCGGCCTCGAACCCCGGCCGGGCCATGGCCAGGTAGGCGATATAGAGTCCGTCGGGAGAGTAGCGGGGAGAATGGTCGTTGGCCTTGTTCGCGGTCAGCTTCTTCGCTTCTCCGCCGCCGATGCCGACCGTGAAGATGTCGTTGTTCGTGCCCAGCCCCAGCCGCAGCTCGGGGTCGTCGTTGCGGACGAAGGCGATCTCGGCGCCGTCCGGAGAGAAGATAAAGTCCTGGGCCCCGCCGAGCGAGATGGGGGGCGTGTCGAAATCGCCCGGGGTCACGTCGACCGGTGTCCCTCCTGCCGCCGGGACGATGAAGACGTGGCTCCGCGTCCCGTCCCACCAGGCGTTCCAGTGCCGGAAGAGCAAGTGGTCGTAGAGGCGGGCCTTGACTTTGCTCGCTTCGAGCGACTCCATCCTCTTGCGGTTGCTCTCGTCGTCGGGGCAGTCGGGGAAGACCGAGGAGACGAAAGCCAGATGCGTGCCCTTAGGCGACCAGATGACGCCCGAGGCGCCCGTCGAGATCTTCGTCAGCTGAACGGCCTCTCCGCCGCTCGGGTCGATGGTCCACACCTGGGGGCTTCCGGAGCGGGTCGAGATGAAGGCGATCTTCCGCCCGTCGGGGGACCAGCGCGGATTCGCGTCTGCCTGCGGGCTCGAGGTCAGCCGGCGCGGCTCCCCGCCCTGCGTGGGCACGATCCAGATGTCGCTGTTGCCGCGGTTCCCGGCCTTGTCCATGACCGTGACCACGCAAGCGATCCATTTCCCGTCGGGCGAGAGCTGCAGGTCGGTCATCCGCTGGATCTGGATGAAGTCGTCGAAGACGATGGCTTTGGGTCCGGCCTGGTCCCCCGGCGCGGCCGGAGGGCCGATGAACACGGCCAGGGCCAGCAGGAAGAGGGTCACGAAGTTTTTTTTCATGGGCGGGTCTCCTTTGCTTGTCTTTGCGGACACAGAGGGATTATAAAGAAAATCCTCTTGAAATCCTATCCGCCCGGGCCGGGAACTTTTTCCCTTGCGGGCCGTATATCATTGGGATTAGACTGATCGCCAGGCCATGAGCATCGAAGTCCACGACCTCCGCTTCCGATACGGGAAGATCGTCGCCCTTGACGGCGTGACCCTGAGCCTCGGTCGGGGCGCCGTCGGGCTCCTCGGGCCCAACGGGGCCGGCAAGAGCACGCTCCTGCGCATCCTCCTCGGCTTCCTGGTCCCGGAAACAGGGGAAGGCAAGGTCCTCGGCCACGACATCCGCCGCGACCAGGCCCTCATCCGCAGGGCGGTCGGCTACATGCCCGAAAGCGACTGCTTCGTCGCCGGCATGGACGCCGTGACCTTCACCTCGTATTTCGGGGAGCTCTCGGGCATGCCGCGGCAGGAGGCCATGAAGAGGGCCCACGAGGTCCTCTTCTATGTCGGGCTGGGCGAGTCCCGCTACCGGCTGCTCGACCAGTACTCGGCCGGCATGAAGCAGCGCCTCAAGCTGGCCCAGGCCCTGGTCCACGATCCGAAGATCCTGTTCCTCGACGAGCCGACCTCGACCCTCGACCCTCACGGGAGGACGGAGGTCCTCGAGCTCATCCGGGACATCTCGACGAACAAGGACATCCAGGTCCTCATCTCCTCGCACATCCTGGCCGACATCGAGTCGATCTGCTCTTCGGTCGTCATCCTCAACAAGGGAAAGGTGGCCGCCGAGGGCCGCATGGAGGACCTCCGGGCCATCCGCTACAGCCTGTATGAGCTCCGGGTCAAGGGCGACGGCGGGCCGTTCCGCCTGGACCTCGAAGCCATGGGCTGCCGGGTCGAAGAGACCGAGGACCGGCTCATCAAGGTTTACATGCCTGCCGAGGGGGACCGCATGGACATCTTCCGGGCGGCCTCACGGACGGGCGTCCAGCTCCGCTATTTCGTCAAGAGCCAGACCTCGCTCGAGGACCTCTTCGCCGGCGTCGTGGGGGTCGACTGATGGCCGCGACGGTCCGGGCTAAAGGCTACGCGCACTGGGACGGGCGGCCTGTCGACCGCCGTTTCCCCTGGTGGCCTATCACCCGGATGGGAATTCAGCTGGCCTTCCGCAAGAAGCGCTTCAAGCTCGCGTTCGCCATGTCGTTCGCGCCGGCCTTCGTCTTTCTCGCCGGGCTCTACATCTCCGAGCGGCTCGAGGATTTCCAGGCCTTCGTCCGCGGCAGCGACCGGCTGCTCAACATCACCCCGGATTATTTCAAGATCTACCTGACGAACAACCCCCTGCATTTCCTCATCGTGCTCGTCCTGGCCTTCGCCGGGGCGGGCCTGGTCGCCGACGACCTCAAGCACAATTCCCTTCAGCTCTATTTCGCCCGGCCCCTAAGGAAAAAGGACTATCTTCTGGGCAAAATGTCCGTGGTCGCCTTCTTCGTCCTTATCGTGACCGCCCTGCCGGGGCTCGTGCTCTTCCTCTTCAAGCTCGTTTTCGCCGGGAGCTTCAAGTTCTTTCTGGACTACCCCTGGCTGCCGCTGTCCATACTCGGCTACGCGGCGCTCCTGACCGTGTTCTTCGCCTTCTACATCCTGTTGCTTTCGTCCCTGAGCAAGAACAGCCGTTACGTCACGATCCTGGTCTTCATGACCTTCTTTTTTTCGAGCATCCTGCACGGCATCCTGTACGGGATCTTCCGCCTGCCGGCCCTGGCCCTGGTCTCCATCCCGGCCAATCTCCAGCAGACCGGGGCTTTCCTGTTCGGCCAGAAGCTGCCCCACGCCTTCCCGGCCTTCTGGTCGTTCCTCGTGCTGGCGGCGGTCTGCGCCCTCTCGGCCCTCGTGCTCAACAGGAAGATCCGCAGCGTCGAGGTTGTCAAGTGAGCGCCGTCATCCGGGCCGAGAACCTGTCCAAGTGGTACGGCAACGTCCTCGGGCTGAGCGAAGTCACCCTGGAGATCGAAAATGGCGTCACCGGCCTCCTCGGGCCGAACGGGGCCGGCAAGTCGACGTTCATGAAACTCATCACCGGCCAGATGAAACCTAACATCGGGTCGGTGACCATCCGGGGCCGGCGGGCCTGGAGCGACCCCGCGCTCTACGCTTCGATCGGGTTCTGCCCGGAGCCGGACGCGTTCTACGAGGACGTGACGGGCTGGGAGTTCCTGACCGGCCTCCTCCGGCTCCACGGCTTTTCCAAGTCAGAGGCCGCCGAGCGGGCGGCCCGGGCCCTGGACATCGTCGATCTGACCAAAGACAAGGACCGGCTCATCCGCGGCTACAGCCGGGGCATGCGCCAGCGTGTCAAGTTCGCCCAGGCCATCGCCCACGACCCGGAGATCATCGTCCTCGACGAGCCGCTCTCCGGCCTCGATCCCCTGAGCAAGCGGAAGCTCATCAAGCTCATCAAGGATTTCCGGAGCGAGGGGCGGACCGTGCTCGTCTCGAGCCACGTCCTGCCCGAGATCGAGGCCCTGACCTCGCGCATCGTCCTCATCCATCAGGGCAAGATCCTGGCCCAGGGGGACATCCCGTACGTCCGCGAGCTCATCGAGGCCCACCCCCATGTCATCTCCATCCGGTCGAGCGATCCGCGCCGGCTAGCGGCCGGGTTCATCGGAGACGCCGCGGTCCAGAAGCTGACCTTCGGCCCGGACGGCAAGACCTTGGTCATCGAGACGCACAAGAGGGACGCGTTCTTCGGCCGGCTCACGGGCGCCGTCCTCGAAGCCGGGGTTCTGGTCGACGAGATCACCTCGCCCGACGACAACCTCCAGGCGGTCTTCGACTATCTAGTGGGGAAATGAGATGACGGCAAAACAGAGCATCGCGGCCTTCGGCGCGTCGGCCAGGCAGGTTTTCGCTTTTTTCTTCATCCTCGGCCGCAAGAGCGCGAAGGCCCGGGTCTTCGCCCTCCTGGGCCTCGTCCCGGTCGTCCTGGCCGTGGTCGTCCGCATCGTCATGCCCGGCCGGTCCGGGGACGTCATGGCCGTTTTCACCGAGATCCTGATGGTCTTTTTCCTGCAGTTCTACATCGTCATCCTGTCGCTGTTCTTCGGGACCTCGATCGTCGCCGAGGAGATCGAAAACCGGACCCTGCCTTACCTGATCACCCGGCCCCTGACCAAGCCGGGCATCATCGTCGGGAAATTCGGCGCCTACGCGCTCCTGATGGCCCTGATGGTGACCGTCAATCTCGCCCTCTCCTATTTCATCATGAACGGCTACCAGCTCGGGGAGGCCTCCCTCTACCTGACCTTTCTGCGCTACGCCGGTGTTTTGGGGCTCGGTGTCCTGGCCTACACGGCCTTCTTCGTCTTTCTGGGAGCGGTCCTCAAGAGGGCCATCCTGGTCGGGCTGGTCTTCGGCTTCGGTTGGGAGAACGTCATCCAGTATTTCCCGGGATCGACGCAGAAGTTCTCCCTGGCCCACTACCTGAAGTCGCTCCTGCCGTACCGCCCGGCGCCGGGCGGGAAAAGCACCCTCTCGCTGCTGCTCTTCCGGCTCGAGCCGACGACGCCCGCCGTGTCCATCCTGACCCTGGCCGCGGTCACGGCGGTTCTCCTGGCCCTGGCCTGTTGGATCTTCCGGACCAAGGAATATCTTTTCGAGGAATGACGGCCGGGTCTTCGACCCGGGACCGTCCGCTTATTTCTCTTCTTTCTTTTCCTCCGCGGAAGGTTCCTTTCCGGTCTGGACCATATCTCCGAGCCTCGTCTGAGCGGTCTTCTGGAGCATCTGCAGGACCTCTTCCGGAAGGGTGGCATAGAGCCGGACGTAATCGGCGCCCGAAGTGATCTCGATCCGGCCCAGGGCTTCGCCGAGGGCCGGTTCCTGAGCGGACATCATGGCCCCCAACCCCTTGAGGCCGTTGAGGGTCGAGGCCATGTTCTCGTTCTGCTCCTTGGTCCCGCCCATGGTCCGGACGTCGACGAGGAGGTTCCTGTTCTTGTAATCGAAGGACATGTTCAGGGCCGTGATCCCCTCCATGGCTTTGAGCATGGGATTCTCTTCGATGGCCTGGCCCAAAAGACCGGGCGGGATGCTTACGGCTCCCCAGGCGATGGCCGACGTGTTGACGGGCTTGAGGGCCCGGCCCATATCCTCGTTCTTGGCCATCGAAGGGGATTTTTTCTGATAGACGTCGATGACGGCCTTGACGGCCGCTTCGGTGCCGACGAGGATGTTGGATCCATCGAGGAAAGCGCCGCAGGCCATCTTGCCGGTCTGACCTTCCGCCCGCCCCTTGTAGAGCGTTATCCCGGAATAGCTCTCCTCGATGAACTCGGCGACGTTCTCCTTGATCAGCTCCAGAAGCGGTTCCTTTTCATATCTGAGGTTGACGAGGGCCGCGGTGTCGGCCTCCTTGGCGTCCATCGGGCCCGTGAGGCCCATGACGACGAAAAAGACATCCTTCATGGGATCGATGCCGACGGACTTGACGAACTCCTCGTACGTCCGCTTGGCCTGTGGGTCTTCGAGAGATTTCGCCGCCGCGGTCGTGGTCATGGCCCGGTTGACGTCGATGACCATGACGGCCTGAGTGGTCTCGGGCAGCAGCTTCACCAGCGATTCGCCGGACGCCGCGCCGGCCGTGATGCCCTTGTCCCCGGCGCAAGCCGTGAAAAAGACGGCCATAAGGGCCGACAAGGCGATGACAGCGGTTTTCTTCATGGTTTTCTCCCTTCTTGGGGGAATACGGATTTCCGTCCGGGAAGTTCCCCTCGAGGACTATACCACTTCCGGCCTGCCTCGGACAACCCCCCGTCCTCCCGCCCCAGTTCTTCTCTTGATTTCGGACCCGCCTTCGGTTTAATGTTAGAGCTTCGAATGCCGACGAGCCCGGATGATCCGCGAAAGGAGAGACCCGTGATGATGAAGCGTGTCGGACCATG
>JAWOHF010000114.1:0-5499 GCA_046496285.1 Candidatus Aminicenantota bacterium | reverse complement strand
AGGCCGTCGATCCTCTCATCGCCCTCCTCGAGAGCCGGACCAAGGACCTCTCCCGGCTGGCGGCCGTGGCTCTGGGCCGGATCGGCGCGGAAGCCGCGGTCGAATCCCTTCTCAGGTTTCTTGACTGTCCGAACTGGTGGGACCGCGCAGCCGCCGTCGACGCTCTGGGGGAGATCGGCTCCGAAGCCCCGCTGAAGGCCCTGATGGCCAGATTCGACGGCGAGGAGGTGCATGTCCGCCGGTCGATCGTCGTGGCCCTGCTCAAGATCGGCTCCGCACAGGCCCGAGGGACGCTCGAGGCGGCGCTTCGCGACGAAGACAGGGAGGTCCGCCTCTATGCCGCCGAGGCCCTGAAGCGGCTCCGCGCCTCCGCCGGCACCTCAGGCCCGTCAGTGAAATCATCAAGGGAACAGGGATGACGGCAGGGCTGCGCCCGGCCGACCTGGCCTCGGTTCGCAAAGCGGTCTTCGCGAATTTCGACCATCCTCCCCTGACCATCGAGTTCCGTGACGACATCCGGACGGCGATCATGACTGTCAAGACATTCATCTATTACGACCGGGTCGACTATTTCCGCGAATTCATGGACCGCAGCTTCCGCGAGATCAAGGACAAGGGGATCGAGAACCTCGTCCTGGACCTCCGCGGCAACGACGGCGGCGATCCCTTCTGCGCCGTGATCCTGTATTCCTATCTCCAGCGGGAACCCGCCCCCTACTTCGCCGAGCCTTACGGCAAGTACGCTCCCCTGGCCAAGCCCGTTCCGCTTCCCGAAGACCGTTTCAGCGGAAACCTCTACACGCTTCTTGACGGACGCTGCGGCTCGACCAACGGGCATTTCTGCGCCCTGCTCAAATATCACGACCTCGGAACGTTCGTGGGCACACCGAGCGGCTCGACCTACGTGTGCAACGCCGGGAAAAATTCGGAAGTCAGCTTGGACAGGACCTCGCTCATCCTGACCCTGGGCCGCAGTTCTTTCGCGGCCGCCGTCAAGGGGATGGATAAGTCCAAGCCTATTATGCCGGATCATCCGGTTCACGAGACCTACCAGGACTTCCTTGATGGCCGAGACGCGTTCCTGGAGGCCGCCCTGCGGCTGATCAAGGGCGTGGATGAGCCGATCTCCGGGCACCTTCCCGCGTACGACAGCGCGTTCACCGAGGAGAAGCGGGCGATAACGGTCGGGCACCTGCTGACGATGACCCCCGGATGGGCCTGGGAGCCGTTCCGGTATCCCTGGACCGACCCCCGGAACGACGCGGCGGCGATGTACGAACGTGAGGATGTCATCCGCTATGTCCTGGACAAACCGCTGGCCGCCGAGCCCGGCTCGAAATACAAATATTCCAACGGGGCACCCACGGTTCTGGGTGCCGTCCTCAAGAAAGCCTGCGGCATGGATGTCGACCGGTTCGCCGAACAGAACCTCTTCCGCCCTTTGGGGATCTCCGACTACTCATGGACACGCTATTTCGACGGCTCGCTCGAAACGGATGGAGGCCTGGCCCTTCGTCCCCGGGACCTGGCCAAGATCGGCCAGCTGTTCCTGAACCAGGGCGAATGGCGGGGTCGACGGATCGTTTCCGAGGGATGGGTCCATGAGTCGACCCGCCCGAGGATCTCTCTGGGCAGCCCCTGGGGATGGAAATACGGTTACTACTGGATGCAGGTCGATCTCAAAACACAGGGCGGGCCGGCCCGCTCCTTTTTCGTCCCCGGAGACGGCGGGCAACTATTAGCCGTTTTCCCCGATCTGAACATGGTCGTCGTCTTCACGGCCGGGAACTACGGCCAGGACGATAAATCCGTATGCTTTTCAATGATCCGTCAGCACATCATCCCCGCGGTGTTACCGAGGGCCGCTTCTAAGCCCGAAAAAGCCGTGCTCCGCACGGGGACCTGAAGGGAGGGCGAAATGAAAGAAGATGCGCTCGACAAGGGCTCGAGCGGCCGGGCTCGGACATGCCTCATCCCGGTCTTGGCCGTGGGCATCCTCCTGCTCCTCCCGGCCCAGCAAGTCGCCCAAGGGAGTCAAGCCGTCATCGAAAATCCGGCCCGTCCTCCTGCGCCGAACGCCGGTCGAACGGTCGAGCTCAAAGAGGCCTGGCGGATCAGCGACGATGGCCGGGACCTGGTCTTCATCAATCCGAGGTACCTGACCTTATCCGCCAACGGCTCCCTCTTCATCCTGAACAATCCCTCCGTCCTGAAGTTCAGTCCCGAAGGCCAGCTTGTCTTCGTGATCGTCCAGAAAGGCCAGGGGCCCAAGGAAAGCCTGGTGACCAGCTCTATGTGGATCTCGGACGACCGTCTTGGCGTTCTGTCGTTCAATCCGCCGAAGGTCCTGGAATACGGGCTGGACGGCGCCTTCAAGAGCGAAGAGCGGCTGAACGAGCCGCAGACCTTCTATTTTCTGGCGAAGGCCGGAGGGCGACTGTTCGGGATCCGTGACGAGGTCCGCCATTCCAAGGTCATCTTTGAGAACGGATTCGTAGAGGCCTCGTGCCGTCTCTACGAGATCTCGGACGGTTTCCGGACCCTCAAGCCCGTCCACGATTTCCCTGTCCCCTACTACATCAAGGACCGCCACTGGTGGAGAAGGGGGATGTTCCTGGCCCGAACCGACGGTCGCTCGCTCTACGTCGTCCGCTCGGCGGAGTACAGGGTCGAACGCTTCGATCTCGCCTCCCGGACGGTGGACCTGGTCTTCAGCCGGCCTTACAAGCGGAGGCGGATCGACCGCCATGAGGACCGCGAGCCCGAGAGGTCAGAAAGAGGTTTGAGGCCGCCGCCCGAAACCCATTATTTCGATATCATGGGACTGGCCGTCGCCGGCGGCCGCGTCTGGGTTTTCACCTCCACCGAGCGGGAGGAAGGACGCCAACGGCTGGTCGACATCTTCGACCGCGACGGCCGATACCTGGATAGTTACTTTCTCCGTTTCCCCCTCGGGACGGCCCGTCACTTCGTCGCCGACGCCGTTATTGGTCAGGACGGAAGCCTGCTCCTGGTCGAGGAGGACGACGAAGGCCTGCTGAGCATCGTCAAGTATAAGGGGCTCGAAGCAACTCAGGCCAAGTCATCCGGAAGGCACGAGGGCCGCGGCCGCTAAAGCGGAGAAGCCGCGGCCACGGGGAGGGCGACCGGACATGAGCGCTTTACTTTCGCGGAGCCGGGGGCTATCATATCCTTTCAGAGCATAACCGAACAGGCAGCAAAACGTATTAGGGATATTGAAAGGAGCATTGTCATGAAAAAGAGCTCTCTCACTCACGGACGGATCGCCCTGGCCGCGGGCCTTGCGGTCGTTCTGATCCTGGCGGCCGGCGCCACCTTCGCCGGGTCGCCCGCAGCCGCGGCGGCCGCCGCCTCGGTCACTCTCGAGTACAAGATGCCCTCGGGCCAGGTCCTTCGCTACCAGACGAAGGAAGATCAGCGGCAGATCATCGACATGATGGGCCAGGTCGTCGAGAGCACGTCGTCTTCGGCCAGCAAATTCTCCGTCCAGTCCAAGGGCCGCCAGGACAAGAACCATCTCCTGGGCGTGACCATCGACGAGATGACCATCAACATCAGCGGCATGCAGGGCGACATGTCCCCGGACATGGCACCGGTCCTGGGCAAGGGCTTCGACATGGTCCTGTCCCCTCTCGGCGTCGAGGTCGACGTCTCCGGCGCCAAGGCCCTGACCTACGATTCGGCCGACGGGACGCGCAACCTGTCCTCGGGATTCAAGGTCTTCTTCCCCGATCTGCCGGGCAAGCCCGTCAAGGTCGGCGACACCTGGCCGACGAAATACACGATCGAGGAGCAGACCGACTCCGTAGACATCCGCATCGACATCGACAGCGTCAACACTCTCGACGGCTTCGAGACCGTGGACGGCATGGAGTGCGCCCGCATCACGGCCAAGAACACCGGCACCATCACCGGCACGGGCTCTCAGCAGGGTCAGGAGCTTCAGTTCAGCGGCACGCTGACGGGGACGGACACCTGGTTTTTCGCGGTCAAAGAAGGCTTGTACGTCGGATCGAAAGGCGAATCGGGGGGCGACATGACCATCGCCGTGGCCGGCATGACCATCCCGGCGACGCAGACGATAACGAGCGAGATCAAGCTGGTCGGTAAATAAAAGGCCGCCCGCGGAAAACAACCCGGGACCATGACCAAGAGAGCCATCGAGCGGGCCCGGGCCGCGGCGGTCGGCATGCTGAGAAAGGCGCGCATCGCCGTCCGGCCCGACGAGATCGCGGCCATGGAGGTCACAGACCTGGGCCTCGGCGACTTCAAGACCGTCGGCATCCAGGTCCTCGTCTACGAGAACAACGACCGCTACTGCGCCAAGGAGCTCATCCTCCTGCCCCGCCAGACCTGCCCCGAGCATCGTCATCCGCCCATCAGCGCCCGCAACGTCGGCAAACAGGAAACTTTCCGCTGCCGCTGGGGGGAGATCTACCTCTACGTCGGCGGCGAACCTGCGCCAAAGCCGAATGCCCGCATCCCGGCGAAATACACGTCTCTGCTGACCGTCCGGCGCGAGATCGTCCTCAGGCCCGGCGACCAGTTCACGCTGCCGCCGAACGCCCTCCACTGGTTCCAGGCGGGCGACAAAGGGGCGGTCGTCTCGGAGTTCTCCTCGACCAGCACGGACCAGAACGACGTCTTCACCGACCCGCGCATCCGCCGGGTCCAGGGCTGAGTCCGCCGGGCCTATTTCAGCGTGATCGGGACCACGCCGACGGCGACGGTCAGAGGGACCATGCCCCGAGCGCCCCGCCCCGTATCCATGTTTTGGCGCTGAAATAGCCGCCCTAGGTGACGACGTCGAGGCACTTCCTGCGGACCTTGACCTTGATCTTGGTGATGAAGGCCCTCTGTCTCGGGCCATTGAAGCCGATAGCTCTCATCGCTCACCCCCTCGGAAAACCGGTCAGTGAGTTAAGCATAGCATTTTGTCCCGGCGAATGGGAAGGGGGCGAGCTCCTTGCGGGCCGGCGCCTACGCGGCCGCGGCTTCGGCCATGGCGGCCACGTTGCGGGGCGGGACGTCGGGCAGGAGGGCCTCATGGCTGGGGCTGACGACCAGGTGGGGGCCGAGCCGGGCCTTGATGCGCCGGACCTCGGCCTGGACGTCCGCCGGCGACCCGAGGTTCAGGACGCGCTGGGTGTCGACCGCGCCGACGAAAGCGATGCGGCCGCCGAAATCGCGGGCCAGCGTCTCGGCGTCCATTTTCGCGGCCATGGCCTGAAGGGGATGGAGGGCATTGACGCCGGCCGCGATGAGCCGCGGGATGACCCGGTGGATGGATCCGCAGGAATGGAGGATGACCTGGAGGCCGGCGGCGCGGGCCTGGGCCGTGAGCTTCTCGAACCAGGGCAGGATGAAGCGGTCGAAGTCCCGGAGGCCGACCATCAGGTCGAGCTGGGTGCCGAAATCGTTGCCGAAGAAGTAGGCGTCGACGAGGCCGGCGGCGGCCGCGAAGAACCGCTCGTTAGC
>JAWOHF010000048.1:0-3444 GCA_046496285.1 Candidatus Aminicenantota bacterium | reverse complement strand
GTCGTAGGCCTTGGCCCGGGCTTTCCCGGGGTCCGTATCCAGGAGGGGGACATCGTCCTCCACCGGAGAGGTGAACGGGTGGTGCATGGACACGAACCGCTTCTCCTCCTCGCTCCACTCGAAGAGCGGGAAGTCGGTGACCCAGCAGAACTTCAGGAGGTCCCGGCGTGAAGGGGCCTCCAGGGGCCAGGTCCGGCGGATCTCTCCCAGAACCTTGAGAGCGGTCTCTTTCCGGTCCGCGATGAGCAGGGCCAGGTCGGGTTCGGCGCCGCCCAGGGCGCCCCATATCCTCTCGAGGCCGGCGTCGGACATCTTGAGGGACGACTTCCATCCGCCCTGCCTTCGGATCCAGGCGAGGCCCTTGGCCCCGAGCTCCCGGGCCTTTTCGCCGAGCTTGTCGAGCTGGCTGCGCGACAGGCTTCCGGCGCCGGGGACGAGCAGGCCTTTGATCTCCCCTCCGGCCGCGAGGGCGGCCGTCAGCAGTTCGGAACCGGCCTCCCCGGCCACGGCGGTCAGGTCGCGCATCTCGAAGGGCGGGCGCAGGTCGGGCTTGTCCGTTCCGAATTTCTCCATGGCCTCGGAATAGGGGAGGCGGGGAAACGGGCGCTCGATCCGGCGGCCGATGAGGGCGAACAGGGCTTCCATGAGCCCCTCGTTGAGGGCGAAGAAATCGTCGCGGTCGATGAAGCTCGTCTCGATGTCGATCTGGGTGAACTCGAGCTGGCGATCGGCTCGCAGGGCCTCGTCGCGGAAACAGCGGACGATCTGGAAATAACGGTCGAAGCCGGAGACCATGAGGGTCTGCTTGAACTGCTGGGGAGACTGCGGCAGGGCGTAGAAACGGCCCTTGTGGAACCGGCTGGGCACGAGGAAGTCCCGGGCCCCCTCGGGGGTCGGGTTGGCCAGGATGGGCGTTTCGATCTCGAGGAAGCCGTTGCGGCTCATATAGTTCCGCACGACGAGGGCCGCCTCGTGACGGAGCCGGATGTTGCGCTGCATCCGGGGCCGGCGCAGGTCGAGATAGCGATACTTCAGGCGCAGCTCTTCCGAAGCCTGCGGCGGGTCGGCGATGACGAACGGCGGGACCTTGGCGGCCGCGAACACCCGGAGATCCGAGGCCTCGACCTCGACCTCGCCCGTCGGCAGGTCGGGATTGACGGCCGCTCGGCGGCGGACGGTCCCGCCGACGCCGACGACGAACTCCGGCCGGAGCCTCTTGGCCTCCTCCATGAGACCGGGGCGGTCGGCATGGAAGACGACCTGGGCCAGGCCCTCCCGGTCGCGGACGTCGACGAAGACGAGCTGGCCGATGTCGCGCACCCGCTGGACCCAGCCGGTCAGGACGACCTCGCGGCCCTCGTGGCCCGCCCGGAGCTGCCCGCAGTAATCCGTTCTTTTCAACATGGTCCCTCGATCTTCCGTGCCTTCTGGGCCGCCCCGGGCGTCATCCGCGGAGGAACCCCAGGAGCTCCTCGCGGGTGCCATCGACCTGGCGGCCCGTGGCCATCTCCTTGAGCCCGAACCGGCCCTTCTTCATTTCGTCCTCTCCGACGACGAGGACCCAGGCCGCCTCGAGCTTGTTGGCCCGGCCGAAATGGGCCTTCATGCCCCGGTCTTTGAACTCGACCAGGCACTCGACGCCTTCGTCCCGGAAAAAGCGGGCCAGCTCGACAGCCGTTCTCTTGGCGGCGCCTCCCAGGTAGGCGACGTAGAGAAGGCGGCTCTCCGGGGGCGGCAAGGAGACCACGGACAAAAGCCTTTCCATGCCCATGGCGAAACCGTTGCCGCAGATGTCGGGGCCGCCGAAATCCTTCATCATGTCGTCGTAGCGGCCGCCGCCGAGTAGGGCGTTCTGGGCGCCGAGCCCGGAGGAGACGAACTCGAAAGTCGTCTTGGTGTAATAGTCGAGGCCGCGGACGAGCTTGGGATCGACGCGGTAGGGGATGCCGTAGAGGCTGAGGAGGGAGAGCACCTCGGCGAAGTGATCGCGGCATTCGGCGCAGAGGAAGCCCTGGATCTCCGGGAACGAGCGGGCCGCGGACTGGCAGGTCTCGACCTTGCAGTCGAAGATCCGCAGGGGGTTGGCTTCCGCCTTCCTCTGACAGTCGGGGCAGAGCTCGGACGTCCGCTTTCCGGCCTCCTCGCGGAGAGCCTGGCTGTAGGCCGGACGGCACGCGCGGCAGCCGACGGAGTTGACCAGGATCTCCTTGTCGGTCACTCCGAGCCGGCGAAGCAGGTGGTCGGCCATCCCGATGAGCTCGGCGTCGCAAGCCGGGTCCTGCTCTCCGAACACCTCGACGTCGATCTGGTGGAACTGGCGGTAGCGGCCCTTCTGGGGCCGGTCGTAACGGAACATCGGACCCATGTAGTAGAAGCGCATCGGCCGGGCCTGGAGGTCCAGCCGGTGCTCGATGATAGCCCGGGCGACCGAGGGGGTGTATTCGGGTCTCAAGGTCAGGGACCGGCCGCCCTTGTCCGTGAAGGTGTACATTTCTTTGGTGACGACGTCGGAGGTTTGGCCCGTGCTCTTCTCGAACAGCTCCGTAGCCTCGAAAACAGGGGCCCTCAGCTCCCGGTAACCGTAGAGCTCGAAGGTCTCCCTGGCCAGGCGTTCGAGGGTCTGCCACCTTTCGACTTCCCCGGGAAGGATGTCCTTCGTGCCCTTGACGGCCGCGACTTCCCTTTTTGGGGAGGAGTCTTCGCTCACCTTTCCTCGAACATCCCGATCTTGCGGATCTTCCTGTACCTTTCCTCGAGAAGCTCGTCGACGGGTTTGTCCTCGAGCTTTTTGAGGGCCGGGTAGATGTGCTTGTCGACGGTCCTGAAGGTCTGTTCCGGATCGATATGGGCCCCGCCGGGCGGCTCGGGGATGATCTTGTCGACGATGCCGAACTCGAGCAGGGTCGTGGCCCGAAGGCCCAGGTTCTCGGCGGCCTTCGCGACCGCGTTCTGGTCCTTCCAGAGGATCGCGGCACAGCCCTCCGGGGAAATGACGGAGTAGAAGGAGTGCTCGAGTATCATGAGCTGGTCGCCGAAGCCGATGCCCAGCCCGCCTCCGCTCCCGCCCTCTCCGATGACGACGTTGACGATGGGCGTTTTCAGGGTGGCGATCGTCTTCAGGTTGAAGGCGATGGCCTCGGCCTGGCCCCGTTCCTCGGCGCCGATGCCGGGGTAGGCGCCCGGGGTGTCGACCAGGGTGATGACCGGGAAGCCGAATTTTTCGGCCTGCAGCATGACCCGCAGGGCCTTGCGGTAGCCCTCGGGATTGGCTTGGCCGAAATTCCTTTCGATGCGGGCCCGGGTCGTCCGCCCTTTCTGGTGCCCGATGACGGCCACTGTCCGGCCCTTGTAGAAGGCCAGCCCGGCGACGATGGCCGGATCGTCGGCGAACCGCCGGTCCCCGTGCATCTCCAAGAAATCCTGGAAGAGGAAGGCGATGTAATC
>JAWOHF010000331.1:0-2500 GCA_046496285.1 Candidatus Aminicenantota bacterium | reverse complement strand
GCGCGTCCGACGCCGGCGACCTCGCCTACGCCTTCGACGGCGCCCTGTGGGTTCGGCCGGCAGGGGCCGACGAGAGCACACGGCTGACGGTCGTCGCCCGGGCGGACCGGCGCACCAACCGGCTCCAGCAGCTCGGCGTCGCCTCCGAGATCACCGAGTTCGAGCTGTCGCCGGACGGCGACGAGATCGCCTTCGTCGCCCGCGGCGAGGTCTTCGTGACCTCGGTGGAGCACGACGCCACCCGGCGCATCACCACCACCCCCGAGCAGGAGCGGTCGGTGAGCTTCAGCCCCGACGGCCGCAGCCTGCTCTACGCGTCGGAGCGCGGCGGCAGCTGGAACCTCTACCGCGCCGACCTCACCGACGCCGCCGAGCCGAGCTTCTTCAACGCCACCGCGATCGTCGAGAAGGCGGTCCTGGAGAGCCCGGCCGAGACCTTCCAGCCGCTCTTCTCGCCCGACGGCCGCGAGGTCGCCTTCCTCGAGGAGCGCACCGCGCTGCGGGTCCTCGAGCTGGCCAGCGGCGCCGTCCGCACGGTCTGGCGAAGAGGCCTATTCTTTCGCCGAGCCGAACAAGATCATCTTCATCGAGCGCGAGACCCTGACCCTCCTGCTGGCCCTCGCGGAGACCCGGGAAGGCCTCGACCTCAAGGACCTCCTCGTCCTCCTGTTCAAGGACCGCGCCTTCTCGACACCCGCTCATGCCCTCCATTTTCTGAGGGCTTACCACCTCGTGGACATCGTCCGTCAGACGACCCAGGAAGACGTCGAATGGACGCTCCTCAATTCCCCGGAGTTCTCGAAATCCGACAAGAAAAAGGGCGTGTTCACCTACGAGGAACCCTTCGTCCCGAAGGAGGAGGCGCCGGCCGAAGCCCCGTTCGCCGAGGCTTTCCCCGAAGCGCCGATCCCGGATTACCTGACGGGCGACATCCCGCTCGGGGACGAGGAGCTCGAAGCCGCGGCCGAGGAGATCCTGAGGACCGCCCCCGAAGCCGTCCCGGTCGAGCCGCCCAGGGACAGGCCCAAAGCTCCGCCCGCCGGGCCGGCCGAGCCGGCCAAGAAAGACAAGCCCTTCAAGAAAAAGAGGCCGAAAACGGAAGGCGAGAAGGCTCAGCGGCCGAGGAAGAGCGAACGGCGGGTCATCGAAGAGAAACTCGAAGAGGAAGAATCGGTCCAGGCCGCTCTTTCCGCCATCAAGGAGAAAACGGAGGAGCGGGACGAGCAGCGGGCCAAGGAGAAGAAAGAGGAGTTCAAGCCCATGCCCAAGGAGGAGCCCAAATTCGGGATCTTCGCCGATCTCCTCAAGACCGCCCTCAAGAAGAAGGACGTCAAGAAGCCCGAAGCCGAAAAGAAGTAAATCCGCCAATCCCCGCGGAGAGTCCTCTGCTCGGCTTGGTGAAGGACATCGCCCTTAGCCCCCCAAGCCCCCGGGAACCAGTCCCGACGGTTCCCCCGTCGGCGACCGACGGGTCCCCCTCCGCTATGGGGGTCTTCAGGGCGACATCCTTCACCGCCTCGCGACGGACTTCTTTGCGTCCTGTCAGGAGGAGCTCATTCTATAAGATCTCGCGGGAGGAGCCCTTGCGGCGGGTGACGCCCATTTCGTCGAGGAGCTCGAGCAAGGGGATGGCGTACTTGCGCGTCAGCCCCGTCATGGCCTTGAAGTCGGCGACACTCAACTCCCGCCTCCCGGACCCGCGGAGCATCTTCACGAGCTCGTCCAGCCAGCGGGAGTGGACGATGTAGCCGTCCCGCCCCTCGACGATCTTTTTCCTCTCTGTCAGAACGGTCAGGAGAGTATCGATCTTGCCGGGCCTGAGATGGAACCTGCCCCTGATCTCTTCGATGGACACCGCCCCGAACTCGCCCTTGAGGAACATTTCTTCGAGCTGTTCGAGGATCTTCTCGTCATCGGCCGAGAGCGGGATGCGGAAATCGGCCAGCCAGACGAGGCCGCCCTCCGCGCCGACGAGGCCGGCCTTGCCCAGGGCCCGGATCGCGAGAAGAAGGACGCTGCGCGGGGCGTCGAATCTCTTTTCGATGCGCTCCATGGGAGCGCCTTTCTGCCCGGGATGCTTCTTGTGGAACTGGGTCAGATAGGCGGTGATCTTGCCCTCCAGGAAATCGAGCGCGCCCTGTGATAGGAGGAACAACGGGGAAAAGGTCAGGATCCGGACCAGGCCTTTTTCCTCGAGCGCCCGGGCCAGGGCCTCGACCCGGGGCGGGATCAGGCGGCAGAACGCGGCCACCGCATCCTCCCGCACTCCCCTCAGGCCTCCGGCCTCGGCCAGGGCCAGGAGCATCTCCTCTTCGCCCTGCGACAGGCGTTCCAGGAGGGCTTTCCTCCCACGTGGATGGACCAGCCATCGCCGGCGATCCAGGTGTAGAGCGGCGCCGAGAGCGACTGGCCCGCGGCCACGTCCCCGAGGATGGCGAGCGAGGCCAGGAACGACACCGCCACCGAGGCGATCGTCACCGTGTGCGCGAACACGCGGCCC
>JAWOHF010000289.1:0-6685 GCA_046496285.1 Candidatus Aminicenantota bacterium | reverse complement strand
TGCTCCTCGTCGAGGAGGGGCTCCGGAGGGGGCTCGATGTCGCCCTCGTCGAGCCCGGCAAGATCGGGGGGACGTGCCTGACCCGCGGCTGCATCCCCTCCAAGATCCTGGTCGCGCCGGCCGACATCGTCCGTTTGGCCGAGCGGGCCCGGAAGATCGGCGTCAACCTCCGGGTCGAGGACATCGACTGGGATCTCATCTCGAGCCGGATGTGGGCCAAGATCGACAAGAGCGCCGAGATGGAAAAGAGCCTGACGAAAGCCGACGGCCTCACCCTTTACCGCGGCCTGGGGGAGTTTACGGGCGACCGCCGGATGCGGGTCCGTCTCGGCGACGGGACGGTCTCCGCGGAGTTCGAGGGCGAGAGGTTCGTTCTCGCCCCGGGGGCCCGCTCGGCGGTCCCTCCCATCCAAGGACTCGAGGAGGCGGGATACGTCACGAGCGAGACCTTTTTCGAGGAGAAGTTCCCGAAGAAGCCCTGGAGGAGCCTGGTCCTCGTCGGGGGAGGGATCATCGCCGCCGAGTTCGCCCACATCTTTTCCGCCCTGGGGACCAAGGTCACGGTCCTGGAAATGCTTCCCCGTCTCTTGTCGACCGAGGAGCCCGAGGTCAGCGCCGCCGTCGAGACGGCCTTCCGGCGCAGGATGGATGTCCGTCTCAACGCCAAGGTCGTCGCCGCCCGCGCCTCTAAAGGCGGCAAGACGGTCGTCGCCGAGGACGCCGAGACCGGGAAGACCGTCGAGGTCGAGGCCGAGGAGATCTTCGTCGCGGTCGGCCGGCGGCCCAACGCGGACACGCTGGCGCTCGACACCACCGGCGTCGAGACCGACAAGAACGGCTGGATCGTCGTCGACAAACACCTCGAGACTTCGCGGCCCGGGATCTGGGCCATCGGCGACGCGACGGGCGGCTTCCAATTCCGCCACAAGGCGAACTACGACGCCGACACTCTCGTCCACAATCTGTTCGGTTCGTCCGCGGCCATCTCTCCCGGCGTCCCCGACCGGGCCTTGAGCGCCGGGCTCAAGGTCCCCGTCGATTATTCCGCGGTCCCCTGGGCCGTCTACACCGACCCCCAGGTCGGGCATGTCGGGATGACCGAGAAGGAGGCTGTCGAGGCCGGGCGCGAGATCTACGTCGCCGTCAACCGCTATTCGAGCGTGGCCAAGGGATACGCCATGGGATACGAACCGGGCGACGACGACGACGGGCTCGTCAAGCTGGTCATCGACAGGTCCCGCCGGATCCTGGGGGCCCACGTGGCCGGGCCCTGCGCGGCCATCCTCGTCCAGCCCTTCGTCTATCTCATGAACGCTGGATTCACCTGCGCCGCCCCGGAGAAGGGCGCCCAAGCCCCGGCCCTCCTCCCCAAGGCCGAACAAGCCTGTCCCGAGACCGGGTCGTTCCTGCCCATTTACCGGTCGATGATCATCCACCCCTCGCTCAACGAGGTGACGGGCTGGGCCTTCGGCAACATGCGCCCGGTCAATATCCGGTAAACAGAGACGGCCTCCTGACCCTCCATCCTCATGGTCGTCACGCCGATGGAGAAGTAAGGTCCTGGGATTTAACGGAAAGAGGGGAGCAGGGGAGGTGGCTGGGAAGCAAGGATTCGAACCTTGATTGCATGATCCAGAGTCATGAGTCCTGCCGTTGGACGACTTCCCAGCAGGACCTCTATCTTAAAGAAATCCGCCGGGGATTTCAAGCCCCAAAATATGGTAAGATGGCGGCCCGATGGGGAGGAAACTGCCGAAGGTCCTGCTGGCGGCCGGCCTGACGGCCGTCTTCTTTTACTTCTTCGCCCGCAGCGTCGAGTGGCGCAAGGTCCCCGGATACATCGCCGACGCCGACCTGCCGCTCTTCCTGCTTCTCATCCCGGCCGCGGCCGTCCACTTCTTCACCCGGGCCTGGCGCTGGCAGTTCCTCCTGGCCCCTAAAAAGGCTCATCTCCTGTTTCCGGGTAAATGCGGCCATGAGGGGACGATAGACATCCCCCCGAAGACCCCCATAGCGGAGGGGGACCCGTCGGCCGCCGACGGGGGAACCGTCGGGACAGGTTCCCGGGAGCGTGGGGGGCCAGGGGGGATGTCTATCGGCAATGCCTCATGGCAGAGAGCCCCCGGAAACGGGAGAAGAACCGAAAAAGAGGGGCTCCGGTACCGCAACCTCGTCGCCGCCAACATCATCGGCTTCACGGTCAACGCCGTCTTCCCGGGCCGCGTGGGCGAGCTGGCCAAGCCCCTCTATCTGGCCCGCAAGGAGGGTCTGCGGACCGGATATCTCGTCGGCACGGTGGTCGTCGAGCGCATGTTCGACATGTTCACGATGTGCCTGTTCCTCGGGCTTTTCCTCCTGGCGCGCCCGCTCTTCCACCGCGCCCATCCCATCGAGCCTGCCGCTTACGACCGGCTGACCTATTGGGGCGTTCTGGGCGTCGTCCTGGCCGCAGCGCTCCTCCTCCTGATGCTGTCGCTCCACTTCTTCCGGAGCCGGGTCATGAGCCTCGCCGGGCGCCTTCTCAAGCCGTCCCCGGCCGGGTTCCGCGACCGGGCCTTCGGCCTGCTCGACGAGTTCAGCGACGGCCTGAAGTCGTTCCGCTCGCCGGGCGTCCTGGCGGGTTATACGCTCCTGTCTTTCGTCGTCTGGGTCGGCATCATCCTCTTCTACTGGCTGCTGTTCGCCGCCTACCGCGTCCCCGTGCCCTTCTACCTCGTCGTCCCATACGTTTTCCTGACGGCCGTCGGGGCCTCCATCCCGACACCGGGGATGGTCGGCGGGTTCCACTACTTCAGCAAGCTGGGGATGACCTCCCTGCTCATGGTCGGCGCGGACCTCGCGGCGGGCATGACCCTGGTCGCCCACGCCGTCCAGATCGGGGTGACATGCGCCCTGGGATATGCTATATTATCGTCTGAAGGTTTGACCCTTTTCCAGCTCCGGAAGATGGGAGAAAAAGACAAGCGATGAGGTGCCCTTTCTGCGGCTTTCTCGAAAGCAAGGTCATCGATTCGAGGGAGAGCAAAGCCGGGATCTCCATCCGCCGCCGGCGGGAGTGCCTGTCCTGCAAGCGGCGGTTCACGACCTACGAGAAGATCGAGGAGATCCCCTACATGGTCGTCAAGAAGGACGGCACGCGCCAGCCCTTCGACACCCAGAAGCTCCTGAGGGGCATGATGAGGGCCTGCGAAAAGCGGCCCATCCAGATCAGCCAGCTCGAGGAGATCGTCGAGGAGGTCGAGTCGCTCCTTCAAGAGAGGCCGGACAAGGAGATCGGCGTCCCGGAGATCGGCCAGCTTGTCATGGACAGGCTCCGGGACCTGGACAAGGTCGCCTACGTGAGGTTCGCCTCCGTCTACAGGGAGTTCCAGGACGTCGCCGAATTCCGCCAAGAGCTCGAGAACCTCATGAAGGACAAATAGGCTCCGCCGCCCGCGATGGTCCGACGCATCAAGCCCGTCTCGCGCATCCTCAATTCGGAGACCGAGGTCCGCGCACCGGCCGACGAGGGCCAGGCCCGGCGGAGGAGGCTCCCTCAGCCCGGCGAGGTCACGGTGCCTCCGTCTGATGTCTATGAGACGGAAGAGGAGATCGTCGTCGAGCTGGAGCTCCCCGGCGTCTCCGAGAAGGACGTCCAGGTCCTGCTCTTCGCGGGCCGGGTCGAGGTCACCGGGGTCAAGCGGGAGCTCGCGGCCCACCAGGGGTCCCGGTTCCTGAGGCTGGAGAGGGAATTCGGCGCCTTCCGGCGGGAGGTGGCCGTGCCGGCGGCCTTCGATGCGAACCGGGCCCGGGCCGTCCTTGCCAACGGTGTCCTGACCGTCACCCTCAGGAAGCCCCCGCGCCGGACGAGGGACGTGAACATCAAGTCCCGCCGGCCCGGGGAATGAGATCGGAGAATCAACATGGCCAGTATCGATAACAAGAACGACGACCAGATCGGCAACATCCTGGAAGAGCAGAGCCAGAAGCTCCAGGTGCCCACCAAGCTCCCCGTCCTGCTCCTCAGGGACATCGTCATCTTTCCCTACATGATCGCACCCCTGTTCGTCGGCCGGGAAAAGTCCAAGAACGCCATCGACGCCGCCCTCTCGGGCAGCCGCATGATCCTCCTCCTGACCCAGAAGGACATGGAGATCGAGGAACCCAAGCGGGAAGAGGTCTACGATGTGGGCACGGTGGCCCTGATCATGCGCATGTTGAAGCTGCCCGACGGCCGGGTCCGCATCCTGGCCCAGGGGCTCATCCGGGCCCGGGTCGAAGCCTTCGAGGAAGACGGGGCCCACATCACCGCCGGTGTTTCCGCCCTCCAGGAGCCCGACGCTCCCGACAAAAGCCTCGAGACCGAGGCCATGATTAGGAACGTGCGGTCGGGCCTGGAGAAGGCCGCCTCGCTCGGCAAGAACCTGCCCCCCGAGGTCCTCATCATCGCCTCCAACGTCGACGAGGCCGGGCGCCTGGCCGACCTGACGGCCAGCAACCTCGAGCTCAAGGTCGACGAGGCCCAGCGCATCCTCGAGATCGACGACCCCTATCAGCGGCTCAAGCGGGTCTACGAGCTGCTGACCCGGGAGCTCGAGCTCCTCGACGTCCAGTCCAAGATCTCGACCGAGGCCAAAGGCGAGATGGACAAGCTCCAGAAGCAGTATTACCTGAGACAGCAGATGAAGGCCATCCAGAAGGAGCTCGGGGAGGGGACGGAGATCCAGGAGGATATCAAGGGCTACCAGGACAAGCTCCGCAAGATCCGGGTCGGCGACGAGGTCAAGGAGGAGCTCGAGAAGCAGATCGGCCGCCTGGCCCAGATGCATCCGGAGTCGGCCGAGACGGCCGTCGTCCGCAATTACCTGGACTGGATGTTCTCGCTGCCCTGGAACAAGAGCACGGTCGACAACCTCGACCTGATCAAGGCCAGGAAGATCCTTGACGAAGACCACTACGGCCTGGCCAAGGTCAAGGAGCGGATCCTCGAATACCTGGGCGTCCGCAAGCTGTCCAAGACGGCCAAGGGGCCCATCCTCTGCTTCGTCGGGCCGCCCGGGGTCGGCAAGACCTCCCTCGGCCGGTCCATCGCCCGGGCCTTGGGACGAAAATTCGTTCGCATCTCCCTCGGCGGCGTCCACGACGAGGCCGAGATCCGGGGCCACCGGAGAACCTACGTGGGGGCCATGCCCGGACGCATCGTCCAGAGCATCCGGCGGGCCGGGTCCGAGAACCCCGTCTTCATGATGGACGAGGTCGATAAGATCGGCGCCGATTTCCGCGGCGACCCGTCCTCGGCCCTCCTCGAGGTCCTCGATCCCGAGCAGAACAACCAGTTCCGCGACCACTATCTGGGGGTGCCGTACGACCTGTCCAAGGTCCTGTTCATCACCACGGCCAACCTCCTCGACCCCATCCAGCCGGCCTTCCGGGACCGCATGGAGGTCCTCGAGCTGACCGGCTACACCGAAGAGGAGAAGCTCCAGATCGCCTTCCGGCACCTCATCCCCAAGCAAGTCGCCGAGAACGCCCTGACCCCCAAGCTCATCCACTTTACGGACGGGGCCGTCAAGAAGATCGCCTCCCTCTACACCCGGGAGGCCGGGGTCCGCAACCTCGAGCGCGAGATCGCCTCGGTCTGCCGGAAGGTGGCCCGGAAGGTCGCCGAGGGCAAGAAGACACTGACCGTCGTCACGGCCCAGTCGATCGAGCGCTACCTCGGCCCGCCCAAGATCTTCAAGGACCAGCTCCTCCAGAAGAACCAGATCGGGATCGTCACGGGCGTGGCTTGGACGGCCACGGGCGGCGAGATCCTGTTCGTCGAGGCCAGCAAGATGCCGGGCAAGGGCGGCCTGTCCCTGACCGGCTCTCTCGGCGAGGTCATGAAGGAATCCGCCCAGGCCGCCTTGACCTACGCCCGGGCCCACGCCGCCGAGTTCGGGATCGAAGCCCGGCTCTTCTCCCAGAACGACTTCCATGTCCACTTCCCGGAGGGGGCCATCCCCAAGGACGGCCCGTCGGCCGGCGTGACCATCGCCACGGCCCTCCTCTCCGTCTGCACCGACAACAAGGTCATCTGGGACACGGCCATGACCGGGGAGATCACCCTGCGCGGCAACGTCCTGCCCGTCGGCGGGATCAAGGAGAAGGTCCTGGCCGCCCAGCGGGCCGGGGTCAAGAAGATGATCATTCCGGCGGCCAACAAGAAGGACCTCTACGACATCCCGAAGAAGGTCATCCGCGGCATGGAGTTCATCTATGTCGAGGACATCAAGGACGTCTTCCGCCACGCCCTGGTCAAGCCCTTGGGCATGGCGCGGAAGCCGGCCGGAAAAACGGGCGGGAAGAGGAGAGGGACGAAGAAATAGACGGACGGGCCCGGAGAACGCCATGCGGCTGAACGAGCTCGGCGAGCGACGGCTGGTTACGCGGATCCGCCGCGCTTTCGGCAGCCCCCGGGCCGATGTCCTGCTCGGCATCGGCGACGACGCGGCCCTGGTCAAGGCGCCGCGATTGCTCCTCCTCGCGACCGACGTGCTCGTCGAGGACCAGGATTTCCGGCGGGCTCTCCATCCGCCCCGCCTTCTCGGCCGCAAGGCCCTCAACGTCAATCTCAGCGACATCGCCGCCATGGGCGGCCGGCCGCTCCATGCCCTCGTCGGGCTGGCCATGCCCGGGGACCTCGAAGAGAGCTGGCTCCGGTCGT
>JAWOHF010000219.1:0-9031 GCA_046496285.1 Candidatus Aminicenantota bacterium | reverse complement strand
CGGGACAAACAGGCCGAGGGAGGCCAGACGGCCGAGGTGGCCTTCTCGATCGTCCGCATCCTGGAATCGCTGAAGCAGAAGCGCGGCGTCGGCCCCGACGAGGCCCTAGGCATCGTCAGGAGCGCCGGCCTCAGCGCCTACCTCGCCTCCCTCCGCTAAGAAGGGGTCAAACCTACTTTTTTCTAAAAAGTGGAAAAAAGTAGGTTTGACCCCCTCTCTTTTTCTCTCTTTTTCTTTTTCTCTCAAACTGAGATTTTCAGGCTATATTAGGCGTCTTTTATTAACGAAGAAAGATTGCTTTTCCTGAGTGCGCCGTCCCATGGCTAGACAGTTACGGATCGAGTTCCAAGGGGCTTTCTATCATGTCTATTCTCGAGGAAACCAAAAATCGGTTGTCTTTTTTGAGGATGCCGACCGGTATTACTTCTTGAAATGCCTTGATGAAGCGCATAGGCGCTTTGATTGCGTTGTCCATGCTCTCTGCCTCATGACCAATCATTACCACCTGTTCCTCGAAACCCGCCGCGGGAACCTCTCCAGGATCATGCAATTCATCAACACGACGTACTCGGTCTATTTCAACCTCAAGCATAAAAAATGCGGGCATCTCTTCCAGGGGCGCTACAAAGCCATCCTTGTGGAGGCCGAGGCTTATGCCTGCGAACTTGCCCGTTACATCCATCTGAATCCCGTCCGGGCGGGGATCGTCGCAAGGCCGGAAGATTCAAGTTGGTCAAATTACAGGGAATACGTCGGCCTCGCTCGTCCGCGTCCCTGGATGGAAACTTCCGTTGTCCTGGCCTCTTTCGGGGGCATGACGCCTTTGTCCAGATCCGGGTACGCGCTTTTTGTGCTATCCGCTATCAGCGACAAAAGCTCCGGCGGGCTTCCCGAAGCCGATCCTGTTGGCATCCTCGGGAGCAAAGAATTCGTCGATCGTGTCAAAAAGGAGATCCTGATGTCCGGTTTACCGGGAGTTGATCGTGATCTTCCCCAGCTTGATAAGCTTAAGAGAGATCCCGACCTGGAAGCGATCTGCGCTATAACCGAGAGCTTACTGGGCTCGAGAAACCGCTTCTCCAAGAAGGCGGCGATCTTCATCAGCCATCGAAACACTGGACATACGCTCAGGACGATCAGCGATTTCTATCAGATGAGCATCTCTGGAGTTTCCGCCTGCTATCGTAAATTCGGGGAAGAGCTCGCACGCAATGAGACAATGTCTCGGACAATCGAAGAGATCGAGAGGAAGCTTTTCGAGGTCGATTAAGAAGGGGTCAAACCTACTTTGTTCTAAAAGTGGAAAAAAGTAGGTTTGACCCCCTCTTCCCTCTTTAGACGGGGGCGTCGCAGTTGTAGCAGGGGGCGATCGAGGGCCGGGGCTTGCGCTTCGGCTTCTGCCGCACCTGGGGGTAGACGAACAGCTCGCCGGCGTAGTTCCTCAGCACGACCTGCTCGTCGTTGATCGACTGGAGGTACTTCGGCAAAATGGGGATCTTGCCGCCCCCTCCCGGCGCGTCGATGCAGAAGTAGGGCACGGCCATCCCCGAGGTCCAGCCGCGGATGGCGTCCATGATCTCCAGCCCCTTTTCGACCGTCGTCCGGAAGTGCTCCGTGCCCGCGACGTAGTCCGCCTGATAGATGTAGTAGGGCCGGACCCGGGCCGCCAGGAGCTTCTGCATCAGCCGCCGCATGACGAGCGGGTCGTCGTTGACTCCCTTGAGGAGGACGGTCTGGTTGCCGAGCGGGATGCCCGCGTCCGCCAACAGGCCGAGGGCCCGGGTCGCCTCCGGCGTGAGCTCGTCGGGATGGTTGAAGTGGACGTTCATGTAGAGAGGATGGTACTTGCGGAGCATGGCCACGAGCTTCTCGGTGATGCGCTGGGGCAGGAAGCAGGGCATCCGGGTCCCGATGCGCAGGATCTCGACGTGAGGGATGGCCCGGACGGCCTTGAGGATGGCCTCGAGCTTGCGGTCGCTCAGCATCAGCGGGTCGCCGCCCGAAATGATCACGTCCCGGATCTCCGGGTGGTTCCGGATGTACTCGATCCCCTCCTCGATGTAGCGAGGGTGGATCTTCGACGGGTCGCCGACCTTCCGCTTCCGCGTGCAGAACCGGCAGTAGGAGGCGCAGCTGTGGGAGACGAGGAACAGCAACCTGTCGGGATACCGGTGGACAATGCTCGGGACCGGGGAATCCTCGTCCTCGAGGAGCGGGTCGGCGTCCCCGGTGTGCTCCCGGAGCTCGGCCGGGTCGGGCACGATCTGCTTCCAGATCGCGTCGCCCCGGTGCTTGATCAGGCCGGCATAGTAAGGATTGATCTGGGTCTTAAAGGCCCTGGCGATCCGCTTGACCTCCTCCTTGTCCAAGCCGAACTTTTGGGCGATCTCCTCGGGTTTCCGGAGACTGCCCTGAAGGATGCGCTGCCAGTCGTCCATTTCCTTCATGCTCCTTTTCTGCGCAGATCTTTCGCGTAGATGACACGGTCGTCCCCGGGCTTGTAGAAATCGGGCACCCGGGCGACCTCCTTGTAGTCCAGATTGACATAGAACCGCCGCGTCGCGGCGTACCTCGGCTGGGACGAGGTCTCGATGAGAACCATCCGGCCGCCCCGCCCGCGCAACTCGTCCTCCAGCCACCGGACGAGCGCCGAGCCCCGCCCGCGGCCCTGCTCCGAGGGGGAGACGGCCATCCAGTAGATGTCGTAGGTGCCGTCCGTCATGGGCGTTGGGCCCCACGTCATGTACCCCACGGTTTCCTTCCCCTCGTTCTCGGCGACCTCGACCCGGTAGTCCTTCTGGTCCGGCCGCTCGAGATAGATGTCGATGAGCTCCTCGGCGACCTCGAACTCGGCGGGCGTGAACATGCCCGTGGCCCGGATGACGTCGAGAACGCGGGGCTTATCTTGCGCCTGCATCGGCCGGATCATGGCCTTCCTTCCTCCCCAGGGCGTTTTGGATCATCCGGCCCCAGAACGAAGCATAGGGGACCTCCGCCGCGCCCAGGGCCCGGGCGAACCCGGCGTTGAGGCTGATGTCGGGGTTGGGGTTGACTTCGAGGATAAAGATCCGCCCGCGGTTGTCCATCCGGAAGTCCACCCGCGCGTAGTCCCGGCACTCCATGGCCCGGAACGCGTCGACGGCCAGCCCCTGGAGCCGGTCGCGGAGCCCGTCGTCGATCGGCGCGGGGCAGACCGGCGGCGTCTTTTGATAAAGGGGATGGTCCTCGAACCACTTGGCCTCGTAGCTGCAGATGCGGGGCTGGCCCGCGGGCATCGCGGAAAAATCGATCTCCGAAACGGGCAGGGCCGTCACCTTCCCGTCCTCCATGACGGAGACGTTGAATTCCCGGCCGTCGATGTAGGGCTCGACGAGCGCGGGCTGGCGGTAGTTCTCGAGGACCCTCAGCACCTGGCGCCTGTAGCCCTCCTCGTCGCGGACGACGGACTCGGGAATGATGCCGAGACTGGCGTCCTCGGCGTTGGGTTTGACGATGACCGGGAACTTGAGGTCGAAGGGCTCGTCGGCCGCGAACACCAGCCGGGCCGGGGCCGTCGGCAGGTCGCAGGACCGCAGAACGGCCTTGGCCTTGTGCTTGTTCTGGCAAAAGGCCAGGGTCTTCGAGGCGTTCCCGGTGAAGGTGAGGCCCAGGAGCTCGAAGATGCCGGCGACGTTGGCCTCCCACTGGGGACGGCCGTAAAAACCCTCGCAGAGGTTGACGAGGGCGTCGGGGTTGACCTCCCGGACCCGGCCCAGGAAATTGAGCAGGCTCCGCTGGAGGGGGATGATCGTCACGTCGTACCCCAGGCCCTGAATGGCCTCCTGAGCCTCACGGGCCATATCGGCGACGGACTCCTCCGACAGGCGCTCACCCGAACCCGCCGGCCTCGGTTCGTAAGCGTTGAAGACGATGGCGATGCGCGCGCCCGTGCTCATACCCGATCCGCGTGGACCGCCGGCCGCTCGCTCGCCGCGGGCCGGATCCGCGTCGTCCGGAGGCCATGCCGCTTGGCGGCCTCCTCCACCACTCTATGAATCAGGTCCGAATAGGAATACCCGGCCGTCCGGGCCGCCTTGGGAAGGCAGGAATTGTCCTCGGGGTCGGGCAGGATCCCCGGCAGGGGATTGACCTCGAGGATGTGAGGTTCGTTCTTTTCGTCGAGGCGCACGTCGATCCGGCACCAGTCCCGGATGCGCAGGACCGAACAGGTCCGGCTGACGATGGCCTCGATCTTCTTTTTCAGCTCGGGGGACACCGGGGCCGGGCACTTGAAGATGTCGAGGGGGGCTTCCGGCGTGTCCCAGATCCATTTGGCCTCGTACCCGTAGATCGGCGCGGCCCCGGCCGGGAGCTGGGAGTGGTCGATCTCGACAATGGGCAGGATCTCGTGGTCCGGGGCGTTCCCGAGGACCCCGACCGTGAACTCCCGGCCGCCGAGGAAGCGCTCGACGATGGCCGGCTGGTCGTACGTCTTCAGGATCTCGCCCACCCGCTCGTGAAGCTCGCCCGCGGAGCGGACGACGGAGTTGTTCTTTATCCCCTTGCTCGACCCCTCGTACAGGGGCTTGACGATGGCCGGCAGCTTGATGCCGGCCGGAACGCCCGCGAGGGACTCGACGATCCAGAACGACGGGTTGGGGATCTTGTGATAGGAAAGGATCTCCTTGGCCCGCGATTTGTCGAGGCAGACGCCGAGCGTCAGGGGATCGGACCCCGTGTAGGGGATGTTCAGCATCTCGCAGATGGTCGGGATGTGCGACTCGCGGTTCGGGCCGACGAGCCGTTCGGCGATATTGAATACGAGGTGCGGCCGCAGCCGCTTCAGTCTCCCGTAGGACTTCTCATCGGACTCGATGAACAGGACCTGGTGCCGTTCCTGGAGGACGCGGCCGACGGCGGCGATCGTTTCGTCCGAGTCGCATTCCGCCAGCATGTCCGGCGGCAGGGGAGGTTCTTCGTCCTCCGCCGAACGTTCGTCGGGGCGATGGGAGAGGGCCGCCTCCATCCCGTCTTTCGAACTGTAGACCAACGCCACTTTCATCGCCCTATCCTTGTTTCATCCGAGATTTCCGAACGTTCCCAACACCGTGATCATCTTTTTCATTTTTATTTAAGGGGCATTCTAACCAATTGTCAAGACATTTCTGCGCTTCGACCACTTTTTTTTGTAGCTCGACCGCACGGCCACACAACCCGTAGCGTCTTTCAACCCGGCCCCGATTTCGCCCCGAACGCGCTGCGCGAGCGGCGCGAACGGGCGCGACAGCGGGAACGAACGCGGAGGAGAGGGGCTTCGAAGCGAGGGGGAACATGGCGGGGCCTGAGTGATTTTACCTGGAAGGTCCGGCCGCGCGACGGGAGCGCGCCCGCTCGATCGGCATGCGGACTTCGACGTCCGTCGCGGCGACCGTTGCCGTCACGGCCGTGGCCCGCGTGAGCGTCTGTCCGACGTCTCGAGTGTTCATGATGATGCTATTGTAGCGGAACCTTTTCCATTTGCAAGAGAAATCGCGACATTCACAAAATAATTTTGCGAACGGTCAGGGAAGGAAGACGCCCGAGAGGTAAACGGCGCGCGCCGGCAATTTCCTTTTTCCGGCTTTCCGTTCGATCGCGCTGAGGGACGAGCGGGCCTCGGCCGGAGGCGTCAGGAAACGCAGGACGGCGCCCGCCGTCCAAAGACCCTCCAGGACATCCGCGGCCAGCGGACGCTCGACGGTCAGCACGGCCCTCGATCCGCTGGCCGCAGCCGCCCGGGCGATCCCGCAAGCCACGGCGGCCGCGTCATCGTCCGGAATGCTGCGGTCCGAGAAATGGACCCAGGTCCCGAGCGAGGCCAGCTCGGCCAGCTCCGCGACGAGCGGTCCGTGGTGGTAAAAGACGAGGAAGCCGCGGCCCGGGCCGGCCTGGCGCGCGAGCTCCCCGAGAACGCCCGGCCCGCGCTTTCGGTGGCGGTTGGAGACATGGAGGTCCATCCCGGACGCGACGAGGTCGCTTAAAACCCGCGCGCTCCAGGGCCCGGCCTCGTCCCCGGCGGACCAGTCCGCTTCGAGCAGGAAAGCCAGGAAGGACCGCGACGCCCGGCAGGCCCGGACGATGATCTCCAGCTCCTCCGGCCGGGGCCGGGCCGCGTCGGACGTGCAGATCCGGACGCCTCTCCGGGCCAGGCTTTCGAGCTCGCCGACCGAGAACCGGCCGGTATCTACCAGGCTCATGGGGATCCGCCGCCGCCGGGCATAGGCGGCCGCGTCGAGGAACACCGCGTGCTCGAACTGGTCGTCGCGGATGGTCAGGTCCTGCCGTGTCCGGACCCGGTCGAGGAGCTCGTAGGTCCGGAGGACTCCTTCGATGCCGCTTTCGACGGGGTGCTTGTCCATGGTTCGCAGGCCAAGATATACCAGCCCGTCCGGACCTGTCAACACGGCCGGGGGGTCCCGGGCCGCCTTGCAAACCGCAGACCGGTCATCTATCATCATGGCTGGAGGCATGGGCATGAAGACCTGCGCGGTCCTTTTTTCGGGCGGCCTCGATTCGACGACGGCCCTTTACTGGGCCCTGGCCCGCTACGACCGGGTCGCGGCCCTGACTTTCGATTACGGCCAGCGGCATCGGGTGGAAGTCGCCATGGCCCGCCGGACGGCCCGCCGGCTGGGGATCCCTCACGTCGTCCTCCGGGTCGACCCGAGGTCCGTCGGGGGCTCGGCTCTGACGGACCCGTCCGTGCCCCTCCCCCGCTCCGCCCGCGCCGGGCGGCCGGGCGCCGGCCCCCCCGCGACCTACGTCCCTTTCCGCAACGGCGTCTTTCTCGCCCTGGCCGCGGCCTGGGCCGAGACGCGCGGCATCCGCGACCTCGTCTGCGGCTTCCACACCGCCGATTCCCCCGACTACCCCGACACGCGGCGGGAATTCGTCCGGGCCATGGAGCGGGCCATCAACGCCGGGACCAGGGCCGCTTACGGCGGGCCGCGGATGCGCGTCCTCGCGCCTTTCGTCGGGTGGACCAAAGCCGACATCGTCCGCCAAGGGCTGGCCCTTGGCGCCGACTACTCGACCGCGATCTCCTGCTACGCCGGCCGGGAGGTCCCCTGCCGGGCCTGTTCCTCCTGCCGGCTCCGGGCCCGGGCCTGGAAGGAGGCGGGTCGCGAAGACCCTCTCCTGACACGTCTTCGCAAGGAGAAAAAGCGATGAGCTGGACACTCAAGGTCCGGGACAAGTTCTCGGCCGCCCACTATCTCGAAGGATACCGGGGCAAATGCGAGCGGGTCCACGGTCACACCTTCCACGTCGAGATCGAGGTCGCCGTCCGCGAGCTCGACGGGACCGGGATCGGCATCGACTTCACCGAGCTCAAAAAGAGCCTGGCCGCCGCCTTGCCCGACCACGCTCTCCTCAACGAGCTGTTCCCTTTCAACCCGTCCGCGGAGAACATCGCCCGCCACCTCCACGGCGAGCTCAAGAAGGCCTACCCGGTCCGGGCCGTGACGGTCTGGGAATCCGAAGATGCGTCCGCCACCTACACTGAAGACGATTGAGATCTTCCCCTCGATCCAGGGCGAAGGATTGCGCCAGGGCGAGCCGACGATCTTCGTTCGCCTGGGGGGCTGCAACCTGAGGTGCCCGTTCTGCGACACCAAGTACGCCAGACGCGGCGGGGAGGATATTGCGGTCGACGACATCCTCGACGTCGTCGGGCTGTTCCGCAACGAGTTCCCCGCCCCCTGGGTCTGCCTGACGGGCGGAGAGCCGCTGGCCCAGGATATCGGCCCGCTCGTCCGGCGCTTAAAGGCCGCGGGCTCGAGGGTCCAGGTCGAAACCAACGGGACCTTCCCCCCCCGGCCGCCGGCCGATTGGTACACCGTCTCGCCCAAGCCGCCCGCTTACCGCTTCCATCCGCTCTTCCTGAAGAAGGCCCGGGAGATCAAGCTCGTCGTCAGCCGGGACCTGACGTTCGATGTCGTCAAGTCCGTCCGCGCGGCCTTTCCGCGGGCCGCCCCCCTCCTGCTCCAGCCTCAGTCGAACGCCGACTGGAGCGTGCGCCAGGCCATGGAGCTTCTGCGCCGGGCGGCGCGGGCCGGATTGGACAACGTCCGGCTCTCCATCCAGCTCCACAAGGTCCTCGATCTGCCGTGACGGGCGCGGGCGCGCCGCGTCAAGCGGCGGCCTTGGCCTTCCGCTCGAAGAACCGGTAGCCGGACCGCGTCAGATAGACCCCGAACAGCGTGAGGGCCGCCCCCACGGCCTGGAAGCCCGACAGGCTCTCCCCGAGCACCAGCCCGGCGAAGAGGATGGCGAAAACGGGCGTCAGGTTACCGTAGATGCCGGTCTTGGCGCTGCCGACCTTCTGGACCGATTGATACCAGATGACGAAGCAGAGGAAGATGGCCACCAAGCCCGAGTAGGCGATGGCCCCCCAGCCTTCCCATGTGACGCGGGACCAATCCGTGCCGGCAAGCTCCGGGACCGTGAAGGGGAGATAGAGAAGGGTCCCGGCCACCGTGCCCACGGCCGCCAGCCGGAAGGGACTGTTCCTGGCGAGGACGGGTTTCGAAAAAACCGTGTACCCGGCCCAGCAGGCGTTGGCCAGCAGGATGAGCCCGGCTCCCCGCAGCGCGCCCCAGGAGAGAGCGAAGCCGCCGTTGTCCCCGGAGACGACCAGGACGAAGCCGGCGAAAGAGAAGGCGATCCCCAGCCAGCCGGCCCAGGAGATGCGCTCCTGCCTCAGCGCCGTGCTGAGGAGGGCGATGAAGATCGGGCTCGTACCCATGACGATCGAAGCCGAAGAGGCGTTCATGACGTTGATAGCCTGGATGAAGAACAGCTGGTAGCCGGTGATGCCCAGGAGGCCCAGGCCGGCGGCCTTCCAGCCGTCGCCCTTGCGGCCGAAGCGCTCCCGCCCGGGAGAGAACGCGAGGACCGCGAGGTAGGCCAGGGAGGCCAGGGTCAGGCGGACGGCGTTGAAGGCGTCCGGGGAGAGCGTCCTCAGCCCGGGCCTGGGGGTCATAGGCGACGGGAGTGCCGTCGGCGGTAGCTA
>JAWOHF010000156.1:0-3322 GCA_046496285.1 Candidatus Aminicenantota bacterium | reverse complement strand
CGCGGGGCCCGGGTCATGGGCATCGACGGCGGGTCGAAGATGAGCAAGTCCCTCGACAACCACATCGGCGTCGTCGAGGACCCCGAGGCCATCTGGGAGAAGCTCCGGCCGGCCAAGACCGACGAGGCCCGCAAGCGCCGCAGCGACCCGGGCAGCCCCGACCGCTGCAACATCTTCAGCTACCACAAGCTCGTGACCCCGGAGGGGCAGATCGAGGAGATCGTCAAGGGCTGCACCGAGGCCGGCATCGGCTGCATCGACTGCAAGAAGATCTTCTTTGCCAACCTGAGGAAGGTCCTGGACCCGATCCGGGAAAGGCGGATGGAACTCGAGGCAAAACCCGAGTTCGTCCGAGAGGCCCTGCGGGAAGGGGCCCGCAAGGCCCGGACGATCGCCCAGGAGACCGTCCAGGGGGCCAAGGCGCTCATGGGCCTGGTCACCGATTTTTAAACCGACCCCGTTTCAGGCAACTCTTGAGCCGCTTTTTTCGTCTATCCCCTTGAAGGCTGATTTTCTAGGAGGTACCGATGTCTCTAGCCAGAAAAATGACCGTTTTCGCTGTCGCCGTGCTCTTCCTGGCCGCGATGGCCCCCTTGGCCCGGGCCGACTACAGGGAAGACTTTTCCAAGACCGTGGCCCTCAAGGCCGGCGGGACGTTCTCCCTCGAGAACGTCAACGGGTCGGTCAGGGTCTCGACGTGGAAAGAGGACAAGGTCGAGATCAAGGCCGTCAAGGTCGCCAAGAAGAACGAGAAGGACCTCAAAGAGGTCGAGATCCTGGTCGACGCGTCCGAGGGCCGCGTTGCGGTCAAGGCCGTCTGGCCCAAGTTCCCGCGCAACGTCAGCGTCAGCGTCAACTTCGAGGTCAAGGTCCCCGAGGGCGTCAACGTCGAGGACGCCGGCACGGTCAACGGCAGTGTCGATATCACCGGCGGCTACGCCCGTCTGATCGTCGGGACCACCAACGGCCAGGTCAACGTCGAGAACGCGTCGGGCCAGCTCGAAGCCTCGACGACCAACGGCGGCGTCAAGGTCCTCGGATTCGAAGGCCGGGTCGACGCCCGGACGACCAACGGCAATGTCCGCCTCGAAGGCCTGAGCTTCAAGGACGGCGTCGAGGCCAAGACGACCAACGGCTCCATCCATGTGGGGATCGAGTCGCCCGAGAGCCTGAACGCCGAGCTCATGGCCCGGACGACCAACGGATCCATCTCGGTGGATTTCCCGGTGACCCTGCAGAACCTCCGCCAGTCGCGGCGCGTCGTCGAGGCCCGCATCGGCCAGGGCGGCCCGGAGATCTCGCTCCGGACGACCAACGGCTCGATCGCCATCGGACGCTGAACAGACGGATCAGATCCGGAGCAGGTATGACACCTTGAGCGTGACCGAGTAGCCGCCGACCCGGCCGAGGAGCTCGTTCCGCTCGCTCTTCTTGAACGACAGCTGGACGACATTTCCGGCCCCGAAGTAGTAGCCGAAAAGGACATCCAGGCTGTACTGGTCGCCGCGGGTCTCTCCGAAGAGCCGGGTGTTGAGAAACAGACGGCGCGTGACCTGATAATGCAGGGCCGTCTCGTAGGCCAGGCCGTTGAAGGCCTCCTCGCCGGTCTCGTCGATCGTCTGGCGGATCCAATCCCCTTCGACCGACCATTCGAGGTTGCTCCGCGGCCGCAGGACGAGCTGGCCTTCGATGTTCGTCTGAGAACCCGGCGTGACCGCTGTGAACGCCTCGTTGTAGACGCCGCGCTTCCGCCAGCTGCCTTCCAGGCTGACCTCCTTGAGGAAGCCGCCCCGCTCCCAGTCGAAGTCAAGGTTGGCGCCGTAGGTGTTGACGTAATCGGGCGTCCAGACGAGGGCCCCTTCGGCGTCGAGGACCTGGTACTTGCTCCGCCCGAGGTCGAATCCGCCGTGGACATCGAGGCGGTTGAAGAGGTCGGAAAAGACCATGACCTCGAGCTCCTGCCCGGTGGCCAGGCCGTGGGAGTCCTGGCGGATCTCCCCGCTGACATCGAAGCTGAGGCGCTTGAAGAGGCCGCGGTCGTAACGCCAGGCGTAGCCGCCCATGAGGTCGAACGACTGGACGTCGATCTGGTCGACGTAGCCCGTCCGGATGTCGACGTTGTCCTCGACCCGCTGGAAGCCGGCCATGAGCTGCAGGCCGGCGTCCGGCTCCCTTTCAAAGCGGACCTGATGGATGCCGTTGCGGGCGCGGGCGGCGCCTTCGTTGAAGGTCAGGGCGCTCATCCCTTGGATGTAATAGAAATCCTTGAAGTTGAAGCTGTAGTCGAGGGCGACGTTGTGGTTGCCGACCGGCCCGTCGTCGAGGCCGGCGTAATAGACCCCGACCTGGGAGTTCTTGAAGATGTCTTTTTGCATCCGGAAGACGCCGAAGAACGAGTCGCCTTCCTCCTCCTTGTTGAGCGCGCCGAGGACGCCGAAGCCGAAACCGCCCGTCTTCCCGGTCAGCTTGGCGGCGATCTCCGGGTTCCCGACGCGGCGGGAGTAGAAGAGGCTGACGTCGCCCCCGCCCCAGCCGCCGCCGGAGGAAAGATCGAAATAGCGGCTGCCCTCGCTGAAGAAGGGTCGGTTCTCGCGGAGGTAGTTCTCGTAGGGCGACAGCTGGTAGATGAACGGGTCGGATTCGACCTCGCTGAAGTCGGGGCTGGCCGTGACGTCGAGGTAGAGGTTCGGCCGGATGCCCCACTTGGCGTCGAGGCCGACGGCGGCCTTGGTGTCCGTCTCGCCTTCCCACTCGGAGGTCCGGACGCCCGCGTAGGGAAAGAACTCGAGGTTGTAGCCGGGGCGAAGGCCGGTGAGGCCGCAGAGTTCCCCGGATTGCTGGAGCCGGGGCAGGTCCCGGTCGACATCGGTCCAGTAATCGGTCTCGTTGAGGCGATGGATGTACCGCTCGAAATTGACGCCCCAGACGTCGAGTTTCGTGGAGGAGAAGCGGAGCGATTTGAAGGGAATGGCCATCTCGGCGCTCCAGCCGTCCTCGCGGACGACGGCCCCGGACTTCCAGATGGTCTCCACGGAGTTCTTCTGGACGCCCCTGGCGTTGAGCTCGAAGGTGATGCTCGTCCGCTTGTCGTTGTAGGCGTCGATGATGAGGGTGATCGAGTCGTTGTCGTCCCACTCGTTGCGCGGCGTCAGCTCGGCCCAGATCCTGTCCGGGCGCGAGTCCTTCATCAGGAAAGCGAAATAGAGATGGTCCTGGTCGAAGGCGGCCCAGACGAAGGTCTCTTCCGAGGCGGGGGCGCCGTTGATGGGATCGTATTGGAAAAAGCCGGAAACGGGCTGGATGGACCGCCAGGCGGCATCGT
>JAWOHF010000155.1:0-6704 GCA_046496285.1 Candidatus Aminicenantota bacterium | reverse complement strand
CCAGGGTCGGCTTGATACCGACGACCCCGTTGGTCGTCGCCGGGCAGACGACCGAACCGTCGGTCTCGGTGCCGACCGCGGCGAAGCACAGGCCGGCGGCCGCCGCGGCCCCCGAGCCCGAGCTCGAGCCGCACGGATTGCGGTCCAGGGCGTAGGGGTTGCGGGTCTGGCCCCCGCGGCCGCTCCAGCCGCTCGTCGAGCGCGTCGAGCGGAAGTTGGCCCATTCGCTGAGGTTGGTCTTGCCGAGAAGCACGGCGCCCGACTCGCGGAGCCGCCGGACGAGGAAGGCGTCTGCCGGCGGCACGGACCCTTCCAGAGCCAGCGAGCCGGCCGTCGTCTGCATCCGGTCGCGAGTGGCGATATTGTCCTTGATCAAAACGGGCAGGCCGTGGAGCGGGCCCCGGACGCGGCCGGCTTTCCGCTCGGCGTCCAAGGCGTCGGCGATGTCCCGGGCCTCGGGATTGACCTCGATGACCGAGTTGAGGGCCGGGCCCGCTTTGTCGATCTTATCGATCCGGGCGAGGAACATCTCCGTGAGAGACCGGGCCGTGAACCGTCCCGAGTCCAGGCCGGCGCCGAGCTCGGCGATGGGAAGGCCTTCGAATTCGAACGGTTCGACCGGCACCGGCCCCGAAGGGGTCGCGGCCGTGCCTTGCTCCGCACGCCGGCAGGCGACGGTCCCGGCCGCGGCCAGCGCTCCTCCCGACACGCCTAATTGAAGGAAATTCCTGCGTTTCATGGGGATCCTCCTCGGGCCGACCATAGCACGCCCTCGGAATGGAGGTCAAGCCAAGCGCCGGGTCTCCGGGTCAGGCCCCTCCCCCTTCCTCCGGAACGTCTCGTAGATCAGGGGCAGGACGAGAAGCGTCACCACGGTCGAAGTGGCCAGCCCGCCGACGACCACGGTCGCCAGGGGACGCTGGATCTCGGCGCCCACGCCCGTGGCCAGGAGAAGCGGCAGGAGGCCGAAGATCGTCGTCAGGGTCGTCATCAGCACCGGCCGGATCCGGGCCTCGACGCCCCGCGACACCGCCTCCGCCAAGCTCATCCGCCCCTCCAGATGCCGGAAATGCGACATGAGCACCAGCCCGTCCTGCAAGGCGATGCCGAAGATGGCGATGAAACCGATGGAGGCCGGGACGCTGAGGTAGGCGCCGCTCAGCTTCAGGGCCAGGATGCCGCCGGTCAAGGCCAAGGGGATGTTGATGAGGATGATCAGGACCTCGCGGAACGAGGAGAAGGCGACGAACAGCATCAAGGCCACGAGAGCCAAGGTCACGGGTGTGACCACGAGGAGGCGGCGGTTGGCCTTCTGTTGGAGCTCGAACTGTCCGCCCCAGGCGATGGCGTACCCGGGCGGTGTCTCCACCCGTTCCTCCACGAGTCGCCGGGCTTCGGCCACATACCGGCCGATGTCCCGCCCCCGGACGTTGGCCTGGACGGTGATGAACCTTCGATTGTTCTCCCGGTTGATCTGCCGCGGCCCGGCCTCCTCGCGGATGTCGGCCAAGCTCCGCAGAGGGATCCGGCCGCCGCCGGGCAGCCCGACGAGCAGGCTCCCGATGCTCTCGACGTCGCCCCGATGGGCGTCGGCGTAGCGCAGGAAGATGTCGAATTTCCTCTGTTCCTCGTAGATCTGGCCGAGGGTGATGCCGCCGACGGCCGCCTCGACCGTTTCCTGGATGTCGCGGATGTTGAGCCCGTGGCGGGCCACGGCTTCCCGGTCGATGACGACACCGATGGTGTTCTGGCCGGTGAACTGCTCGACCTGGACGTCCCGCCCCCCGCGGACAGAGGACAGGATGTCCTTGATCTCCCCGGCCGCCGTGCTGAGGACCCCGAAGTCCTCGCCGTAGATCTTGACCGCCAGCTGGGCCTTGACCCCGGTGACGAGCTCGTCCAGGTTGTGGGCGATGGGCTGTGTCACGTTGAGGGCGACGCCGGGGAAGCGCTCCAGCCGCCGGCCGATCTCCTCGGCCAGGGCCTCGCGATGCCCGGACCGGGCCTCGCCGGCCTGGACGTACATCTTAATATCATTGACGAAATGGGCGTGGGTGCCGACGTCGCCCCGCCCGATCTGGGTCAGCACGCCCTCGACGCCGGGCACGGTCAGGATCTCCTTCTCCATCTCCGTGGCCATGGCCACCGACCGCTCGAGGCTGATGTTCGGGTCCAGCGTGGCCATGAGGAGGAGCGTGCCCTCCTCGAGGGTCGGGATGTATTCCCGGCCCAGGAAGGGGAACATGGCGAGCCCGGCGGCGAAAACGGCGCCCGTCACGGCGAAGATAACCCGCCTCCGTTTCCGGCAGGTCTCGAAGAACGGCATGTAGGCCTTCTTGACGGCCCGGAGCAGGACCGGCTCCCGCGCCCCGCCGGCGCGGTGCCGTCTCAGGACAAGGAAAGCGATCGCGGGGGCGACGGCCAGGGTGAAAAGAAGCGAGCCAATCATGGCCGTCGAGACCGTGATGCCCATCGGCCGGAACATGATGCCCTCGACGCCGGTCAAGGTGAAGATGGGCAGGAAGACCAGGACGATGATGACCACGGCGAAGAACAGCGGCCGGGCCACTTCCCGGCCGGCGTCGAGGATGACCGAGGCCCGGTCGCCGCTCTCCGTTTGCAGGCGGCTGTGGGCGTTCTCGACGAAGATGATGGCCGCGTCGACGAGCAGGCCGATGGCCACGGCCAATCCCCCGAAGGACATCAGGTCGGCCGGCAGCCCGAGCCGGTTCATCACGATGAACGTGAACAGGATCGAGAACGGCAGGGCCAGGACGGCCACGAGGCCCGTCCGCAGCTCGCCCATGAACACGAATAGCACCGCCACGACGAGCAGGATGCCCAGCATCAGGTTGCTCGAGACCGTCGTAAAGCACTTGCGGACCAGGGCGGCCTGGTTGTAGAAGGGCACGATCCGCATGCCGGAAGGGAGAGTCCGGTTGATCGCTTCCACGCGGGTCTCGATGCTCTCGATGAGTCGGGCCGTGTTGGCGCCGAAGAGCTTGAGGACCATGCCGGTCACCCGGGGCCCCCGGCCGTTCATCAGCGACTCTCCCCTCTTGACGGCCGGCAGGACCCGGATGTCGGCCACGTCCCTCAGGTAGACGGGTGTCCCGGCCACGGAGGCGACGACGATCCGCCGCATGTCGTCCAGGCCGCCGAGCAGGCCGACGCTCCTGACGACGTATTCCTCGGGCCCCCGGGTGATGAAGCTCGCGCCGACATTCTGGTTGTTGACCCGGATCGTCTCGGCCACGTCGGAGATCTCGAGGCCGTACTTCAGGAGGGCCTCGGGGTCGACAAGGACATGGAACTGCTTGATGTCGCCGCCGAAGCTCAGGACTTCCGTCACCTCGGGAATGGCCTTGAGCTCGAAGCGGACGATCCAGTCCTGGGCCGTGCGGACGTCCATGAGCGGGGCGTCCTCTCCCTCGATAGCATACAGGTAGACGAGACCCTGCCCCGTGGCGATGGGGCCGAGCTGGGCATGCCCGGCCTGCGCCGGGAGCTCCTCACGGGCCTCGACGAGCCTCTGGGCGACGAGCTGGCGGGCCCAATAGATGTCGGTCCCGTCCTCGAAATAGACGCTGACGATGGACAGGGCGAAGGTCGAGAGCGAGCGGATCGTCCGCACCCGGGGAAGGCCCGACATGGCCGATTCCAGCGGGTAGGAGATGAGCCGCTCGACCTCCTCGGGGGCCATGCCGTCGGACTCGGTGAAGACCTGGACGAGGGACGGCGAGGCGTCGGGGAAGACGTCGATGGACAGGCGATCGTAGGCCAGGTAGCCGAGGACCAGGACCGCCAGGGCCGCGGGCAGGACGAACAGCCTGTGCTCCAGGGAGAATCGGATGATCCGGGCGATCATGGGGCCTCAGTGCACGTGGCCTTGGCCGGCGAAGGAGGCCTTGGCCGCCTCGGTCTTCAAGGCGAAAGCCCCGCGGACGACGATCCGTTCGCCGGCGGCCAGGCCGCTGCGCACGGCGGTCAGGCCGCCCGAAGAATCCCCTGTGACGACGTGCCGGGGAGCGAAGGTGACGTCGTCCTCGGCCACGAAGACGACCGTCTCGCCGTCGAGCTTCTGGACGGCCTCGGAGGGAACGGCCGGGGCCTTCGCCGCGCCTTCGGCCGTCGCCTCCCCGGTGATATACATGTTGGGCTTCAGGAGGCCTTCGGTGTTGGCCACCTCGGCCCGGACCCTGACCATCCTCAGCTTCTCGTCGACGACGTCGGAGACGACACGGACGGTCCCCGGGAAGACGCGCTCGGGATAGAGCGTCGACCGGACGTCGATCCGGCCGCCGGTCCGCAGGAATCGCAGATCGTTTTCGTAGGCGTCGAACTGGGCCCAGAGGGTCCGGAGGTCCGAGACCGTGAACAGGACCTTGTCGGGACCGATCTGCTCGCCGACGACGGCCTCCCGGAAAATGACCCGGCCGCCGACGGGCGAGACCACGGTCAGATTCGGGTCGACCAGCTCGCAGAGCCAGCCGTCCCGGTCCAGGTCGTCGCACTGCTCGAGCCAGGCCTCGATCTCGGCGTGGCCCAGGCCGTAGGAGTGGAGCTTGGAGCCCAAGACGCCGAACTCCGTGGACGCGTCCTCGAACTCCGCCTCCCGGCGCAGGAACTCCTTTTGCTCGATGGCCTTCTCCTCGACGAGCAGGCGGGCGCGCTCGAACTCCCTGCGGGCCAGGTTGAAGCGGGACCGGGCGCGCAGGAAGTCCGAGCGGTCCCGGGCGAACTCGGGGGAATTGATGACAGCCAGGGGCTGGCCGCGTCGGACGTCGCGGCCGAGGTCCGTGGCGACGGAGACGATCTTGCCCGCCGCCAAAGACGAGACGTGGGCCGTGCGGTTCAGGTCGAGCGAGAGCGCGCCGTTCAGCCGCGTCGTGAGCGGCAGGACGGCCTCGGCGACCGGGCCGACCTCGATCCCCCACTCCTTCTGCCTCTCGAGGGGGACGACGACGTGGACGTGCTTGTGCTCGCCTTCGTGGTCGGGGTCGCCGGGCGCGGCGGCCGTCCGCCGGTCCCCCGGCCCGCAGGACAGGAGACCGAGGGCGGAGGTCAATGCGACGGTCATCATCCAATGCTTCATCGGGTCATTCTCCCCTCGGATCTTCGCTTGCATCGCCGGGTTCGAGAACCCCCGACGCTTTCTCGAGCTCGGCCCGGTCGACCTGCCATTGCAGGAGCGCCTCCTCATAGTCGCGAAGGATGGCATAATGCGTCCGCCGGGAGTCGAGATAGTCGAGCAGCGACAGCTCGCCCTGGCGGAAGCTGACCTCGGCGATGCGCAGGCTCTCCTCGGCCTGCTTCATCAGCCCCCCGCGGAAAAGATCGAGGGTCCTCGCGGTGAGCCTCATCCTGTTGACCTGGGCCCGGACGCCCAGCCCGACCGAGGTCCGCGCGGCCCGCAGGGCGCTTTCGGCGGCCAGGGCCAGCCCCGTCGCCTCGTCCACGGCCCGCGACTTGAAGTCCCAGAGCGGGATCTCGAACGACAACCCGACGCCCGTCTTGCGGCCGTCCATCTCGTCGCCGGTGAAGCCCGAGATCACGGGATCGGGGAGCCGCTGCCAACGGACGTAGCCCAGCCGGCTCCGGGCGGCGGCCAGCTCGCTTCTCCTCATCAGGATCAGGGGATGCGAATCGTCCGCGCGGGCCAGGAGCGCCGTCTCGTCGAGCAGCCCCGGCTCGTAGGTCATCTGCCCGCCGAGCTCGTAATCCGGAGGAAGGGACCCGCCGACGAACCCGTTGAGCTCCTCCCGGGCCAGATGGAGGTCGGCCTGGACACGATGCAGGTCGTTCCGTCCCCGGAGGGTCTCGACTTCGAGCTTGAGGCCCTCGAGCTCACGGCTCTCGCCGAGCTCGACGCGCCTGCGGACGAGCGCCAGCATGGACTCGAGCGATTCCGCGTCGGCGCGGGAGATCGTCTCCAGCCTGCGGAGATGGAGGATGCGGGCGAACAGGACCTTGACCCCGGAGATGAAGGCGATCTCCTCGGCCTGGAGATCGTGCTCCGCGGCCCGCCACTCGTTCTCGAAGGCTTCCACCCGGTATTTCCTCTTGACCGGGTTCTCGAGGGCCTGGCTCAGAGCGATCCCTCCGATATCGACGGAAGCCTCCGTCCCTGCCGGGTATCCCTTGCCGGCCTCGAGCCCGAGAGTGGGGTTGGCCCATCGGCGGGACGCTCCCCAGGCCGCTTTCCGGGCCTCGGTCGCGCTCCTCCGGGCCTGGAGGTCCGGATTGTTGTCCAGGCCGGCGGCGATGACCGCCTCGAGCGTATAGGTCTTGGGCGCGTCGGACCGGCCGACGCCCGGCTCGGCCGCCGCGGATAACGACAGCAGGATGATCGCCAGGACCACGGTCGCGTGTCTCATGTCGTCCTCCCGAGCGAGCCATTATATCACCAAAGTTGACTTTCCGGCCTTTCGCGCGCATCATTGTTAAGGAGAGACCGGGAGGACAACGGACATGACCAAGACATTTCACGGGAGGTTGGCGGCCCGATGTCTCGCCGCCGCCTTGACTGTGGCTCTCGTCGCCCCCCTCGGGGCGAAGGAGATCTTCAGAGGCCGTATGCTGACGGGAAGGGCCCCCTAACTGCTCGAAGGCCTTCTTCTTGGCGGGGTCGAGTTTGGCGACGATCATGTGGTTGCTCCTTTTCCGGTGGGAATGTTGTGGGCGGGATTATATCATTCTAGCTG
>JAWOHF010000094.1:0-3236 GCA_046496285.1 Candidatus Aminicenantota bacterium | reverse complement strand
CGATTCCGCGTCGGCGCGGGAGATCGTCTCCAGCCTGCGGAGATGGAGGATGCGGGCGAACAGGACCTTGACCTCGGAGATGAAGGCGATCTCCTCGGCCCGGAGATCGTGCTCCGCGGCCCGCCACTCGTTCTCGAAGGCTTCCACCCGGTATTTCCTCTTGACCGGGTTCTCGAGGGCCTGGCTCAGAGCGATCCCTCCGATATCCACGGAAGCCTCCGTCCCTGCCGGGTATCCCTTGCCGGCCTCGAGCCCGAGGGTGGGGTTGGCCCATCGGCGGGACGCCCCCCAAGCCGCTTTCCGGGCCTCGGTCGCGCTCCTCCGGGCCTGGAGGTCCGGGTTGTTGTCCAGGCCGGCGGCGATGACCGCCTCGAGCGTATAGGTCCTGAGCGCGTCGGACCGGCCGGCGCCCGGCTCGGCCCCCGCGGATAACGACAGCAGGATGATCGCCAGGACCACGGTCGCCTGTCTCATGTCGTCCTCCCGAGCGGGCCATTATATCACCAAAGTTGACTTTTTAGGCCTTTCGCGCGCATCATGGCCAAGGAGAGACCGGGAGGACAACGGACATGACCAGGATATTTCACGGGAGGATGGCGGCTTTATGTCTCGCAGCCGCCTTGACTGTGGCCCTCGTCGCCCCCCTCGGGGCGAAGGATATCTTCAGGGGCCGTATGCTGACGGGAAGGGCCCCCATCGAGCCCCCCTACGTCGATGTCCAGATAGAGATAGAGAGCTGGACGACCCCGGAGGAGATCCGCGCTCTGAACGACGTCCTGCTCCAGTCCGGCGTCGAGGCCTTCCTCTCGGCCTTCGCCGCCAGCAAGAAGGGCGTCGTCCGGTTCATGTACGCCCGCGGCTACAACATGGAGATCCACATGGCCCAGATCCTGCCCACGGACAAGGGCCGGAAGATAGTGCTCGCCCTCAACCGCCAGGCCTGGGCCCAGGGCAGCTACCAGGTCCGGGGCCGCCATTACTTCATGATCATCGAGGTCGACCTCAACGAGAAAGGGCGCGGCGAGGGGCGGTTCTACGAGGACGCCCAGCTCCGGCTGGACCCCAACCTGGGGAAGGTCGAGATGGAGACTTATGAGTCGGCGCCCAAGGTCTTCGTTCAGGTCCAAGAGGTCGTCAAGAAGGAAAAAGCGGCCAAGAAGTGACCCTCGGCCTGCCGTCGGACGGCAGACCCCCCCTATTGCTCAAGCGGTGAGGCGCCCTCCCGGAACCCCCCGGTTCGGATGAGACGCTCGATCTTGTAGGTCCCGAGCTTGCGAGCCTTGAGAAATCCGTCCCAGGCCGCCTCGGCCAGCCGCCCGCTTTCCCTGAGGTCGAAGAGCCACTCCCCGCACGCCTCCAGGGGTCCCGGCGGGCTGACCCCGGCGTGGATCTCGCGGAGCCAGCGCTTGTTGAGCTCCTCGTGGGCGCCGATCGGGTCGGCCATCAGGATGGGCAGGCCCAGCCCGCAATAAAAGGCCAGCTCGCTCGGCTTGGTCCACAGCACGTCTGTCCGGCGGAGACGGTCGTTGAACAGCTCGAGGTACCCGTGGGCGTCCGGGTCGTGGACGACTTCCAGGCCCCTGTTGAGCTCCTCCCTTAGGCCCGCCCGGCTGACGGTGCCGAGGACGCGCTCGAAGACCTTCTTCTGGATGCCGCAGGACAGGATCAGGCGGATCTCTTCCCCGCGGATACGGTCCCGGAGGCCGGCCAGGATCTTCTCGACCATCTCGGCCTGGGCCCCGGCCCCGCCGATGGCGAACATCACGGTGAAATGACGCTCGCGCTCCACGGGCACGGCGTCCCGCCCGAGCCAGCCGAGCACGGACCGCTCGTGGTACGAAAAGAACTTACCGGCCGGGTCGAGCCGGAGCAGGCGCTCGAAGAGGTCGGCCTTGAGGACCTCGAGCCCCGTTTCCGAGCCGATGTTCTCCTTGGGCAGGGGGAAGCCGGTCATGAGGATGGCCTCGCCGGGGACGCCGTAGGCCAGGAGCCGCCGACGTACCTGGGTGCAGGGCGCCAGGTACCGGAGCCGGCTCGACTTCGGGTCCTCGGGCACCCAGACCCGGTTGAAGTCCGCGTCACAGATGAGCAGGTATTGGTCCTGCGCCGGTCCGTCCGGCGGCGGCCCGATCGTGTCCATCGCGACGGCCGTGGCGTAAAAGGTGTGAATGACGGGATTGGGGGCCTCAGCCAGCTTGCGCCCAAGGCTACGGCATAGCCCCCGCTTCCGGATCAGACGCTTGAGGAGCCTGACGACCATGGTCGGCCGGGACTGGTCGGTCTTCGGGTAGTAGGGGCGGATGCGCTGGACGGCCAGGAGCGCCGCGACGAGGGCCTGGCCGACGAGGGGGATGGCCCCGGCCTTCGAGGACGCGTAATAGACCCGGCGCAGGCGCCGCCAGATGCGGTACTCGGGATCGGGAGTCGTCCGGCGCGAGCCGTAGATGACGACCCCCTCGTGGGTGAGATCGCGCAGGGGGTGGGCCGCCCGCAGATGGCCCAGGCCCATCAGGACGGTGACGACCCAGGCCTTGTCATGCGCCCTCATAGACCAGATTATCCACGTTGGCCGGGATGTGGATCAAGGTGTTCTTGCCGATGGCCATCCGGCCCCCGCGCCAATCGACCTGGCGGCTGAAGAACGGGGTCAGGTAGACGGCCAGGAAAACGAGATCCTTGACCAGGACCGCGGCCGGGAACAGGAGATGGTTCCGGAGGCGGCGGGAGTCCTCGGGATTGACGAACAGGAAGTTGGCGTACTCGAGAGCGACCTTGACGGCCACCGTGGCGGCCAGGACGGTCGCCCCGCGCCGGCCCAGGGCGGCCCAACCGGCCAGGGCGACGACGATCGGATTGAGAAGGATCTCGGCGATATAGACCGGCCGCCGGAGGTGATAGCGCAGCTTGGCCCAGCGCGACAGCCTCTTGAAGAAGCTCTTGAGGGTCGCCGTCTGGCTGACGTTGGTCACCCACGTGCAGTTGGTCGACACCCGGAAGCCGCTCTTCTTGAAGGCCTCGCCGATCAGGAAATCCTCGGCCAGGTAGTCCTTGAAGTAGCCGAAGCCCCCGAACGTCTCCAGGGCGGCTTTCTCGACGAGCATGGATTTGCCGACGATGATCGGCTGTCGGCCGAGGAACCAGGAGGCGATGATCCCGCCCGAGGTGAAAAAGCTCAGGCTCATGTTCTCCATCAGGCTGCCGAAGGACCGGCTGAACGAGCCGCGGATCGGCGAGAA
>JAWOHF010000090.1:0-10517 GCA_046496285.1 Candidatus Aminicenantota bacterium | reverse complement strand
CTGCGGCTCGACAACTACAAGGGCATCCACTCCGTCTACAGCGGGTTCAACGACGCGTTCAAGGCCTACTACGACGGCGCCAATCCCATCGAAGCGACGGGAGAGATGGCCCGGACGGGCAAGATCAGCCTGCGGCCGGTCAAGGGCGGGGTCATGCTCTACCTGCCCGGGGAGGGCCCGGAGCTCAGCCGCGGCGACATGGCCCTCAAGAAGATGGGCCTGCTCGAGAGGCCCCGGCCGGCCTCCCCGGCCAGGTGATGTTCCCCCATCCGATCGGGGTATTCCGCGGATAATGCTGGTGGATGATCAGGGCCGGGGGCCGTCCCGATTTGACATTTCCCGCAATCTCTACTATTTATATAGAGAAAGTAAACGAAAAGGGGCCCATGCTCAATCGCCTGATCCGCTTTTTTCTCGAGAACAAACTGGTCGCGGCGCTCCTGTTCCTGATCTTCGCGGCCTGGGGCATGGCCACCGCGCCCTTTGATTGGGACATCCCCTTCCTGCCCCGCGATCCCGTTCCGGTCGACGCCATCCCGGATATCGGCGAAAACCAGCAGATCGTGTTCACGGAATGGATGGGCCGGAGCCCCCGGGACGTCGAAGACCAGATCACCTACCCCTTGACGGCGTCCCTGCTCGGCCTGCCCGGCGTGACGAGCATCCGCAGCACGTCCATGTTCGGCTTCTCCAGCGTCACCATCATTTTTCACGAGCGGGTGGAGTATTACTGGAGCCGGTCGCGGGTCCTGGAAAAGCTGAACACTCTTCCCCGTGATCTTCTGCCCCCCGGCGTGACGCCCGTTCTCGGGCCGGACGCCACCGCGCTCGGCCAGATCTTCTGGTACACTTTGGAGGGCCGGGACGGCGACGGCCGGCCGGCCGGCGGCTGGGACCTCCACGAGCTGCGGGCCATCCAGGATTTCCAGGTGCGCCCGGCCCTGGCCTCGGCCGAAGGCGTGTCCGAGGTGGCCTCGGTCGGCGGATTCGTGAAGGAATATCAGGTGGACCTCGACCCGGCCGCCATGCAGGCCCACGGCGTCGGCCTGATGGAGGTCGTCGAAGCGCTCCGCAAGAGCAACCGGGACGTCGGGGCCAACACCGTTGAATTCAACCTGGTCGAGTACTACGTCCGGGGCCTGGGCGCCATCAAGTCCCTGGACGACATCGAACAGGCCGTCGTCCGGGTGGCCGACAACGTCCCCCTGCGGATCCTGGACATCGCCCGGGTCACGATCGGGCCCGCGCCCCGGGGTCACGGCGGCATCCTCGACAAGGGGGGCGCGGAGGCCGTCGGCGGCGTCGTGGTCGCCCGGTTCGGGGAAAACCCCCTCAAGGTCATTCAAAACGTCAAGAAACTGGCCGAGGAAACCGCCCCCGGGCTTCCCTCCAGGACTCTCGAGGACGGGAGGACCTCCCGGGTGACCATCGTACCATTTTACGACCGGACCCAGCTCATCCACGAAACACTGGGCACGCTCCGCGAAGCCATCAGCCTGCAGATCCTCATCACCCTGATCGTCGTCGTCGTGATGGTCTTTCACCTGCGCGCCTCGCTCATGATCTCGGCCCTCCTGCCGCTCGCTGTCCTGATGTGTTTCATCATGATGAGGCAAATGCGGGTCGACGCGAACATCGTGGCTCTCTCCGGGATCGCCATCGCCATCGGCACGATGGTCGACCTGGGGATCATCCTGAGCGAGAACATCCTCAGGCACGAGAAGGAAGCCCCTCCCGGCCGGCCCCTGCTCGAAACCGTGTACAACGCCTCCGCCGAGGTGTCGTCGGCCATCTTGACGGCCGTCTCCACCACCGTCGTCAGCTTCCTGCCCGTCTTCACGCTCCAGGCGGCCGAGGGCAAACTGTTCAGGCCCCTGGCCTTCACCAAGACGTTCGCTCTGGTCGCGGCCCTGGTCATCACGTTCCTGATGATCCCGGCTTTGGCCCACGGCTTGCTCTCCCTGAGGATGGAAGGGAAGAGGCGGCGCGTCTTTTGGAACGGGCTCCTGCTCGCCACCGGCCTGGCCGCCCTGTTCGTTCTTCCCTGGGCCGGCCTCGTGCTGGCGGCGCTCGGAGCGAACAACCTTCTCTCTCTGACCGCCCGTTTTCCCGACCGGCTCCGGTGGATCCCCCGGCATTCTCGAACCGTCAACACCGTCATCATCGCCCTGGGCGTCGCCGGCCTCCTGGCGGCCCAATGGCGGCCGCTCGGAGTGGACAATGGCCTGGCCGTCAACCTGCTGTTCATCGTTGTCACGATCGGGCTGGTGCTCGGGGGATTCAAGGTGTTTATCTTATTCTATCCCCGGGTCCTGGGCTGGTGCCTGGCGCACAAGACCGTTTTTCTGCTCGTTCCGGCCGTCATCGTCCTTGCCGGGATCAGCATCTGGCGGGGAATGGGCAAGGAATTCATGCCGTCCCTGGACGAGGGCGCCTTCCTGTTGATGCCCACGTCGATGCCTCATTCCGGAGTGGAGGCCAACCTCCGCTTCCTCTCCGAGTTGGACAGGCGCGTGGAGGCCATCCCCGAGGTCGAAACCGTCGTCGGCAAAGCCGGCCGCGTGGAAAGCGCCCTCGACCCCGCTCCCCTGTCCATGTTCGAGAACATCATCCTCTACAAGAGCGAATACAGGACGGACGCTGACGGACGCCCGATGCGCTTCAAAGTCGACGCCGAAGGCGTTTTCATCAGGGACGAGGGCGGCCGGCTCGTTCCCGATCCCCGGGGCCGCTATTTCCGCCAGTGGCGCGACCACATCCGGTCCCCCGACGACATCTGGAACGAGATCGTCCGGGCTACCCGTCCGATCCCCGGAGTGACCTCGGCGCCCAAGCTCCAGCCCATCGAAACGCGGCTGGTGATGCTCCAGACGGGCTTGCGGGCGCCCATGGGGCTGAAGGTCTTCGGCCCCGACCTGAAGACGATCGAGGAATTCAGCCTGGCGCTGGAGGACCTTCTCAAGGAGGTGCCGTCCATCAAGCCGGAATCGGTCTTCGCCGACCGGAGCCTGGGCAAGCCCTACCTGGAGATCGATCTCGACCGCAGGGCCATGGCCCGCCACGGCCTGAACGTGGAGGACGTCCAGCATGTTATCGAAACGGCCGTCGGCGGCATGGCCCTGACCACGACCGTGGAGGGGCGGGAGCGTTTCGCGGTCCGGGCCCGCTACGCCCGGGAGTGGCGGGACGACCCCGAGATGCTGAAGCGGGCGCCGGTTTCGACGCCCGCCGGGACCTTCGTGCCTCTCGGCGAGATCGCCGACGTCGGCTACCGCTCGGGACCGATGATGATCCGCGGCGAGAACGCCTTCCTCGTCGGCTACGTGCTCTTCGACAGGAAGACCGGCTTCGCGGAGGTCACGGTCGTCGAGGAGGCCCGGCGGATCCTGGACGAAAAGATCGCCTCGGGCCAGCTCGATGTCCCGCCCGGCGTCCGCTTCCAATTCTCCGGAAGCTACGAGAACCAGGTCCGGGCGTCGCGGCGGCTGGCCGTCGTCATCCCCCTGGTCCTGGCCGTGATCTTCCTCATCCTGTATTTCCAGTTCCGTTCCGCGTCCGTGTCGCTGATGATCTTTTCGGCGGTCGCCCTGGCCTTCGCCGGAGGTTTCCTCATGCTCTGGCTCTACGGGCAGCCCTGGTTCATGGACATCTCCCTGTTCGGAGTCCCCCTGCGGGACCTCTTCAACATTAGGACCGTGAACCTCAGCGTGGCCGTCTGGGTCGGTTTCATCGCCCTGTTCGGGATCGCCACCGACGACGGCGTGGTCATCGCCACCTACCTGAAGCAAAGCTTCCGGAAACATCGCCCGGAGGACCGGGCGGGAATACGGCGGGCGGTGCTCGAGGCCGGCGCCCGGAGAGTGCGGCCCTGCCTGATGACGACGGCGACAACGCTCCTGGCGCTGCTCCCGGTGCTGACCTCGAGGGGACGGGGGGCCGACATCATGATCCCGATGGCCATACCGGCTTTCGGAGGGATGACGGTCGCCCTGATCACCCTTTTTGTCGTGCCGGTCCTATACGCGGCCCGGGAAGAATTCCTGCTCGGGAGAGCACAGGCAAGACTCCGGAAGGAAGAGCGGAACCCATGATCAAAAGAAAGCTATCTCCCGGACCGGCCCTCGCGGCCGCCGTCCTTATCTTCGGATTCTCCGCGTCCATGCGCGCGGGCCAAGCTCTGGAACATTACCTTCGCGCGGCCGAAGCGGACAATCCCGCCTTGAAAGCCCTGCACAGCGAATACCTGGCCGCCCTGAAGAAGGTGCCCCAGTCCCGCGGCCTGCCCGACCCGCAGCTTTCGGCCGGGATCTTTCTCCGGCCGATGGAACGGTACATGGGCGACCAGACCGCCGGCCTGCAGGCCATGCAGATGTTCCCTTGGCCCGGAACCCTCGGCGCCGCGGGCCGGGAAGCCGCCGCCATGGCCCAAGCCCGCTTCGAAGCCTGGAGGGAAGCCCGAAGCGACGTGCTCTTCGATGTCAAGGCGGGCTGGCACGCCGTGTACGTCCTCGACCGGGAAATATCCATAATCCGGGAAACGCTCGTCCTCCTCCAAAGCCTCGACGCTATCGCCCGGACGAGGTTCGCCGCAGGGGGATCCGGTTCGACGCCGGATAAGGCCCGCAGGCCGGAAAACGCCGGAAAGCCCCCGGCCGGCGAGGGGACAGGCGGAGGAACAGGGTCCATGGCCGGCATGCCCGGAGGAGGAGCCCCGGTCGGCGGGTCCGCGGCCCCCGGCATGAAGGGATCGATGCCGATGCCGGCGGGCTCCGGGACCGGCCTGGCGGATCTTTTGCGGATCCGCATGGAGATCCTGGAACTCGAGAACCGCCTCGATCTTCTCGGAGACGACCGGGCCACCGCCGCGGCGCGGCTCAACCGTTTCCTGGACCGCGAACCCCGGGACCCGGTCGCTCTCCCGGAGACGCTTCACCGGGCGGAGCTTCCCGGGCCCCCGGAAATCGCGGCCGGGATCATCGACCGGGACAACCCGATGTTGAAAATGCTGGAGTCCGAAGGCCAGGCCCTCCGGGCCAAGGAGTCCATGAGCCGCAAGATGGGCCTGCCGATGTTCGGGCTGGGCCTGCAGTACGAAACCTTCAGGCCGCGGCCGGACCAGGAGTCCCATGACCGGAGCATGGGCATGCTGATGCCGATGGTCACGGTCAGCATCCCTCTTTGGAGGAAGAAATACGCGGCGGCGGTCGCCGAGACCCGGCTGCAATTGAAGGGGCTCGAGGACAGGCAGCGCGACGCACGCAACCGGCTGTCGGTCGGATACCAAGAGGCCCTGGCCCGGTTCAGGGACGCCGAGCGACGGATCGCCCTCTATGACCAGCTCGCCGGCCTGGCCCGACAGGCGCTGGAAGTCCTGACGGCCGGTTACGCCACGGCCGGACGGGATTTCGAGGAGGTCCTGGGCGTGCAGCGCCAGCTGCTGGACCTTCGGCTGAAGCGGATCGAGGCCGGAGCGGACAGGAATATCGCCGTGGCCCTCGTGGAAAGGCTGATGGGAGAGTGACGCCGTGAAAAAGAGCTTCTTCAGGAGTCTTTGGCTGGTCCTGGCCGCCCTGGCCGTCGGGCTGGCGGCGGGCTTTCTCGTTTTCGGGACAGGCGGCGGCCCCTCCTCGCGGACCGCCTCCCCCGCCGGCTCTTCCTCCGAGGTCTGGACCTGCTCCATGCATCCCCAGGTCCGGCTGCCCGGACCGGGGGCCTGCCCGATCTGCGGCATGGACCTCATCCCGGCCGCAGATACCGAGGCCACCGGCGAGACGGAAGACCGCGGGGAGCACGGCGCCCTCTACGTCCACACGCTGTCGGCCGAAGCCGCGGCCTTGGCCGATATCCGGACCGCCCGCGTCGCCGCCGCCAAACCGGAGCACAGCCTGCGCCTGACCGGAAAGATCGCCGCCGACGAGCGGAAGCGTTCCGCCGTCACCGCTGATTTCTCCGGCCGGATCGAGAGCCTTTTCGTCAACTTCACGGGGCAATCCGTCCGCAAGGGGCAGAAGCTGGCCGAGGTCTATTCCCCGGAGCTCGTGACCGCCCAGCAGGAGCTCCTCGAAGCCGCGAAACTGAAAACCTCCTATCCGGCGCTCTATGACGCGGTCCGCGAAAAGCTGCGCCTGTGGAACATTTCCGGGGAGCAGATCGAGGCCGTCGAGAGCCGCGGCCGCGTCGTCACCGCCTTCGACGTCAACGCCTCCGCGGAAGGCGTCGTTCTGACGAGAAACGTCGCCCGCGGCGACTACGTGTCGCGGGGCGACGTCCTCTTCGAGATCGCCGACCTCCGGACCGTCTGGGTCCTGCTCGACGCCTATGAGAGCGATCTGGCCTGGCTGCGCGCGGGGCAGACGGCCGTCTTCTCCGTCGAGGCCCTGCCCGGCCGGGAATTCCGCTCGACCGTCCGGTTCATCGATCCTCAGATCGATCCGCGGACGCGGACGGCGGCGGTCCGGGCCGAAGCGCCGAACGGCGACGGGATGCTCAAGCCCGGGATGTTCGTGCGGGCCGATCTGGCCGCCTCGCTCGAGGGCCCGGAAGGATCCCTCCTCGTTCCCCGGACGGCCGTGCTGTGGACGGGTCCCCGGTCGGTCGTCTGGGTCCGCATCGCGGGCGAACGGCCCGTCTTCGAGATGAGGGAGATCGCCTTGGGCCCGCGGGCGGGCGATCATTACCTGGTCGAGGGAGGTCTCTCGGCGGGAGAGGAGATCGTGGTCAACGGCGTCTTCGCCCTGGACGCGGCGGCCCAATTGAACGGCCGATTCAGCATGATGAACCGGCCGGAGACCAGACCGGAAGAGGTTCCGGCCCTTTTCCTCAAGTCATTGGACGGCGTCACCGGCGCCTACCTCTCGCTGCAGCATGCGCTGGCCTATTCAGATCTCGCAAAAGCCCGGGCGGCGGTCGGGGCGATGACCGAAGCCATGGCCGGCATCGACATGACCCTTCTCAAAGAACCCTCTCACATGGAATGGATGCGGCTTCGGGCCGGCCTGGGGGACACCCTGGCCCGGGCCGCGGAGGCCGCCGATCTCGCGGCCCTGAGGAACGAGTTCCTGCCGCTGAGCCTCCTGCTCATCGAAACCGCCGAAACGCTCGGCCCGTCTCGCGAGCCTCTCTACCGGGCCCATTGTCCGATGGCCTTCGACAACAAAGGGGGGGACTGGATCACGGCCGAACCGAAGATCGAAAATCCCTACTTCGGAGAGGCCATGTTCACCTGCGGGGAGATCAAGGGCCGGATCGTTTATGCTCCCGCCGGCGGGCCGAAACGGAAACCGGACCCCGCGGCCGCTCATATCCACTGAGATAGCGGAGCCGCCCCGAAGGCGGCCGGATCATGTCAGGGCCCGGAGGGCGCGACGACGGGTTCGGCCGGCCGCTCTTCCTCCATGTACTGGATGTAGAGGTCGGTCAGGTCCGCGCCCTCGAGCTCCTTGGCCGTCTTCATCATCACCAGCCGGCCCTTGCGCATGAAGCCGACCCGGTCGGCGATGAGCTTGGCCCGGAAGATGTCGTGGGTCGACATGAAGACCGATTTCCCCTGGTCGCGCATCTGGCGGAGGATCTCTAGGAACTCCCGTCCCGATTGGGGGTCGAGGCCCGAGGTCGGCTCGTCGAGCAGGATGTTGGCGGCGTCCTTGACCAGGGCGATGGCGATGCCCAGCTTCTGGCGCATGCCCTTGGAGAAGGCCTTGACCCGGCGGTCGAAGGCCTCCTCCTGCAGACCGACCCGGGCCAGGACCGCGGCGTAATCGGCCTTGGTCAGGGTCCGCTTGCCGGCCAGCCGGCTGAAGTAGTCCAGGTTCTGGACGGCCGAGAAGTTGCCGTAGAGCATGACGTTCTCGGAGACGAAGGAGACGTGGCGCTTGGCCTTGAGGGGCTCCTTGTGGACGTCGATGCCCTCGATGAGCGCCGTCCCCGAGGTCGGCGGGATGAAATCGAGGAACAGGTTGATGGCCGTGGTCTTCCCGGCCCCGTTGGCCCCGAACATGCAGAAGATCTCGCCCGGCTCGACCTTCAGGGTCAGCGAGTCCAGGGCCAGCATCCCGTCTTCGTAGCGTTTGGACAGTTCGATGGCTTCGAGCATGGCAACACTCCTCAGCGGACATCGTAACGGAGGAACGAGGCGTAGGCCCCGACGAAAAAGATCAGGATCATGACGGCCATCAAGCCGAAGTCCGGAAGCGTCCGGAGAAGCGACCGGGACAGCCTCTCCGGCTCGAGCACGTGCTGGGGCATGTCGTCGATGGAGATCGTGGCCATCTCTCCTGTCTGGAAGTTGATGCTCTCCCCGAACTTGGAATTGATCCATTTCGTATAGACGGGCTTATAGGATCGGACCGAGGCCAGGAACCTGTCGAACTCGTCGATCCCCGTCCGGGCCAGGGTCATGGATCCGAAGGTCAGGGCCGAGGCCGGCGAGATGCGGGACAGGTTGACGGCCAGCGTCTGCTGGGCCCCCTTTTTCAATTGATAGTCCCTCTCGATGGCCGCGTTGTTGGCGTCGATCTGGCTGGTCAGGTCCTGTTGTAGATCTTCGATGTACTTCCGGAGCCGGTCCTGGAAGCCCTGGGGATCCTTGGCCGCCTCGGCCTGTTGCTGCTGGATCCACTCCCGGGCCGTCTTCTGCCCCTCCTGCTGGATCTGCTGCAGGAAGGCGTCCTTCTTGGAAGTGACCTCGTGGACGGAGGGGATGGGCCGGGCCTGGCTGGCGATGATGACCGCCAGCTTGGGGATGACCATGACGATGACGACCCAGGCGAAGAGCAGGACCAGGAAGCTCGTCGAGGACCGCGAGGTCCGGGCCGAGACGAACAGGCCCAGGCTGAAGAAGACCGACAGGTAAAGGAAGAACATCAGGAAGATGAGCAGGAGGCGGAGCCAGTCGCCGCCGCCGAGGGAGATGTTGGGGGCGATGAGCAGGATGAGCAGGCTCAGGAGGAGAGGGATGAGGAGAGGGATGAGCAGGCTGATGTAGCCGCCGATGGCCTTGCCGAGGATGAGACGGTCCCGCGGCACATCATTCGACAGGGCCAGCTTCAGGGTCCCCCGCTCCTTCTCGCCGACAATGGCGTCGTAAGTGAAGAGGATGGCGAACAGGCTGAGGACGATCTTGACGATGAACATCAGGTCCAGCGGCCCGAAGACGGCGAAGACCGGGTTGCTGCTGTATTTGGAGTCGATGAGGTTGGGGTCGGCGGCGATGTTGACCGGGGCGACGCGCCCGACGGCCTCCTCGATGCCGTTGACGACCGTCCCCAGGACCTGGGGCGGCTTGTTGACCTTGACCCCGATGCCGGCCAGGGAATTGTAGTTCGGCTGGCTCTCCAGGTTCTTCTTGTTGAGGGCCAGCGCCGCCGTGTACTCCTTGCGCTCCGCCCCGTAGTTGGTCACCCCGGTGTAGACCGACACCAGGATGAGGATGGTGCAGAGCAGGAAGGTGAACACGAACTTCGGGCTGGTGATGTTGTCCAGGATCTCTTTGCGGATGATGTCTCTGAGCATGGCCTCCCCCGTAGTCAGGAAATGGCTGCGGACATTGCTGTCCCCTTGATTATACGTGTTGATAGCTCATCGGTTCAGTGTTTATTCGGCATGCGGCCGGGGCGCGGAAGACGACCCTCCCTCCGGGGCCGCCCGCCGCGGGTCGAGGTGCAGGCTGAGTCCGGCGATGACCGGCTTGTCCCGGGCTTCCAAGACGCGGACGCGCACTTTCGAGGCCGTCACCGCCGGAAAGCGCAGGAGACGTTTCCAGCCCACGGTCGTCCCCCGGGCGATCTCCCTCCATCCCTCCCCGTCCCAGGCGTCGAGAGCGAAAGACTCCACCCTCTGCCCCGAGGACAGGTTCTCCCGAAGCACGGCGACGTTGAAGGTCCCGGCGGCTCCCAGCGTCCACTCGAACGCCTCCTGGGTGACGTCCTTATAGACCGTGGGCCGCCGACCGCTCTTCTTGGGGCCGGCGGCCTGCCGGCTTACGAGGTTGTACATCCTGGCCCCCGCGGCCAGATCGACGGCGAAGGCCGCCCTGATCCTGTCACCGAGCTCTGCGAGCCGGCGGGCGTCGTTCTCGTGGACAAGGCCTCGCTTGTCGGGCGGGACGTTGAGCAGGAGCTGGGCGTTGCCCCCGACCGACGTGTCGTAGATGTCGAGGAGGTGGTCGAGTGTTTTGACCTTGTCGTCTTCGGCCGCATGGTAGAACCAGCCCGGCCGGATGGACACGTCGACCTGGCCCGGATACCAGACCAGGCGACCGCCTTCTTTGGCCGCTTCGGCGATCCGCTGGCGCGATCCGAGATCCCTGGCCTGGGCGTCGAGCCCGGCGATCCCGCCCGGGCTCTCTTCGTCGGGCAGGTTGTCCATCCGCGGGACGGGAACGACGCTCCACTCGCTCTCGCGGGTGACGCCCGCTTCGTTGCCGATCCATCGGCCTCCCGCTGGTGCCTCGACCAGATCCGGGCTCTCGGGGCGGACCATCCCGGGGAGATCAACCGGATGGGGCGGCGGTTGATGGC
>JAWOHF010000284.1:0-9624 GCA_046496285.1 Candidatus Aminicenantota bacterium | reverse complement strand
CGACATCCGCCAGCACATCAGCGATTCCTTCGGTATTGTGCGCGGCGGCACGAAGCCGTACGCCAGGCCGGCCTTGATCAGCCCATGCATCTTCTCCATGTTGCGGACCTCGAGCTCCGGGTCGTCCGAGGTGTGGGGCCGCCAGTGGCCGTAGTTGTCCGGCTGATCGTCGTAAGGCTCGAAGAACAGGGCCCCGTGCGTCCCCATGATGCCGTCGATGTAGCCCTTGAGGGCCCCGTAGCGCAGCCAGGCGCTCTTCTCTTTGGTCTTCGGGTGGAGGCCCATGGTGAACCCGGCCGCCCCGAGCTCCTCGCCGCGCGAAAGGTCCGGGCGCAGCCAGACCCGGCAGGTCAGCTCGCCGCGCTCCTCGAGCTCGACGAACCGGTCGGTCTGGTCGGGCCTGGCGATGTCGTGGATCTCGACGATCCCGGCCTCGCGCAGGGCCTTGAGGGCGGCCCGGTTCTCCTCGAGCATCCGGGCCCGCGACTTGGGCCGGCGGGACTCGCTCATCTTCCGGAAGGCCGGCGTGCCCTGGAAGATGATGCCCGTGGGCTTCCCGTCCCGGCCGATCTCCAGGCCCTCGAGACGGGACTTCTCGAGGCCGGCCGCCCGCAGCGCGGCCGTGTTGGCAAGCCACTCCTTGTAGTCGAACCGGCACAGGAAGCTGGGATGGTCCGGGGTCAGGTCGTCGATCATGGCCCGGTTCGGCCGCCACGGCTCCTTCTTGGCCGTCCCGGCGGCGCCGGCGTCTCCCATGGCCCACTGCTCGTAGGCGCCGTAGAGACCGCCCGTGATCCACTCCCCCGCCTCCAGGAGCCCCGCCACCCGTCCGATCTCGGCCCGCAGCCCGGTCTCGTCCGAGACGGTCATCAGGTTGGCATCCAGGATCAGGCCCCCGGCCTGGTTGAAGTGGACGTGGCCGTCGATGATGCCCGGCACGGCCCACTTCCCTTCGAGGTCGACGACCCGGGTCGATGGGCCGATGTATTTCTTCGCTTCACCGTCCTTTTGGAAAACCGCCGCGATCGTCCCGCCGCGCACGGCCAGGCCCCGAGCTTCGGGCCGCCCTTCGTCCATCGTGGTCACGACGCCGTTCAGGAGGACGAGGTCGGCCTCCTCGACCTTCGCCCGGCAATTCCATGTGAAGGCCGCTACGCCCAACGCCAGCAGCAACGACAAAGCCAGGCGCCCGTGGCGCGCATTCAACCACAGATTGCTCATCTTCCTTCCTCTCTTTTTTTTGGATTCATCTCACATTTACGGGGACCAGGTGGCCATGAGGGGACGATAAACGTCCCCCTGAAGACCCCCATAGCGGAGGGGGACCCGTCGCTTCGGCGACGGGGGAACCGTCGGGACAGGTTCCCGGGGGTTTGGGGGGCAAGGGGGGACGTTGATCGGCGAACCTCATGGCCAATAGCCCCCGGAAACGGGAGATGAACCTTTTCTCTTGCGGTCGCCGGCGCATGTCCTGCCGTGGGCCCGGCGGATGCGCCAGAGCTCTTTGAGCATGCCGAGCGAGCCGCGCACCAGCCGGACCCGGCTGGGCCGCGAATCGAGCCAGACGACCGGCACTTCGCGGACGCCGTAGCCCAGCTTCGAGCAAAGCACCAGGACCTCGACGTCGAAGGCGAACCCGGCCGTCTCGAGCCGCGAGAACAGCTCCCGGGCGGCCCCGCGCCGGAAAGCCTTGAAGCCGCACTGGGTGTCCCGAAAGCCGCCGAGAACGAACAGCCGGACCAGCCGGTTGAAAAAGCGGCCCATGGCCCGGCGCAGCCGGCTCTGACGGACCCGCACGTCGGAATCCGGCAGGGCCCTCGATCCGACGGCGACGTCTCCCCCGCCCTCGAGCACGGCCAGGAGCCTGTCCAGCTCCTCGATGGGCGTCGACAGGTCGGCGTCCGTGACCAGGACGACCTCGCCCGAAGCGCCGAGGACGCCCTCTTTCACAGAGGCGCCCTTGCCGATGTTCGTCTCCCGCCGGATGACCCGGTGGGCGACGCGCCCCTCGAGGACCGCAAGGGCGGCCCGGGCCGTGCCGTCGCGGCTGCCGTCGTCGACGACGACGATCTCGGAGGCGAAGGGCTTCGCGGCGAGATGGGCGACGATCTTCTCCAGAGACCCGGCGATCCGGCCCTCCTCGTTGTAGGCCGGGATGACCACGGAGAGAAAAACGTTTTCGGCTTCCCGAGCGTCCATGGGGTCCTTCCGGTGCGGGCGGCGGCCTCATTATAAAAGAAGGGGCTTTGAAAAGACAGCTTTTTACATTGCAAACCGCCTGTGGCCGTACTAAAATGGCCATTCGAACCGCATCCCGGACCGAGGAGGGAATCCCATGACAAAAGCATCGACGATCTTGGCGGCCCTGGCCCTGATGGGCCTGGTTTTCGGCCTTTCGCTCCAAGCCCAGGAGCCCTACAAGGTCCCGCCCAGGGAGATCATCGACATCCTCGACGCCCCGCCGACGCCCATGGTGTCCATGAGCCCGGCCGGAGACGTCATGGCCCTCATCGAGCGCGAGTCCATGCCGACGATCGCCGCCCTGGCCGACCCCATCGTCCGCATCGCCGGCCTGCGCATCGCGCCGGCCACGAACAGCCGCCAGACCCTGACCTTCAGCACCGGCCTCAGCTTGAAGGACATGAAGACGGGTGTTGTCCGCAAGATCGCCCTGCCCGACGGATTCAAGTTCACCTTCCCGTCCTGGTCGCCCGACGGCAAGTCCGTGGCCATGCTCCGCTTCGTCGACAACGGCGTCGAGCTTTGGGCGCTCGACGTCAAGGCCGGAACGGCCAAAGCGCTGACGCCGGCCAGGGTCAACGCCGTCCTCTCGGGCTTCGGCTGGCTGGCCGACAGCCGCCGGCTGGTCGTCTCGCTCATCCCCGACGGCCGCGGCCCGGCCCCCGAGCCCCCCGGTGTGCCCAAAGGCCCGGAGATCCAGGAATCCGGCGGCAAGGAAGCCAAGGTGGCCACCTACCAGGATCTGCTCAAGAGCGCTTTCGACGAAGTCCTTTTCGACTACTACGCCACCGCTCAGACGGCCCTCGTCGACATGAGCACCGGCGAGATCCGGAAGATCGGCAAGCCCGGCGTCTTCGGTTCGATCTCGGCGTCCCCCGACATGGCCTATATCCTCGTCGAGCGCATCAAGCGGCCCTATTCCTATGCCCTGCCCGTTTACGGGTTCGCCCACGCCGTCGAGGTCTGGGACATGGACGGCAACCTTGTCAAGGTCCTGGCCGACCTGCCACCGGCGGAGAACGTGCCCATCAACGGCGTCCCCAAGGGCCCCCGGTCGGTCGATTGGATGACCCACGAGCCGGCGACCCTGCTCTGGGTCGAAGCCATGGATGAGGGCGACCCGAAAAAGGAAGCTCCCTTCCGCGACCAGTACCTGAAGCTCGACGCCCCCTTCTCGGGCCAGCCCGTCCAGATCGTCAAGCTCAAGGAGCGTGCGGCAGGCCTTTCGTTCTTCCAGACGCCGGGCAAGGCCCTGGCCACCCAGCGCGAGTGGAAGCGCAGCTGGCGGACGACCTTCCTGGTCGACACCGACAACCCGGGCGCCGAACCGGTCAAGATCTGGGACCTCAGCCAGCAGGACAGATACAACGACCCCGGCCGACCGGCGACGACGACCCTCAGGACCGGCGAGCGGGTCATCCTCCAGGACAAGGACTGGATCTATCTCGCCGGGGCCGGCTCCTCGCCCGAGGGGGATCATCCTTTCCTCGACCGGATGAACCTCCGGACGATGAAGACCGAGCGCCTGTTCCGCAGCCAGGACCCGGCCTACGAGACTTTCGTCGATTTCGACGGCGCCTCCCGGGCCCGGATCATCACCAGCCGCGAGACCCGCACGGAGCCGCCCAATTATTGGCTGGTGGACCTCAAGACGAAGAAGCGGACGGCCCTGACCGAATTCAAGGACCCCGCCCCCCAGCTGACCGCGGTCAAGAAGGAGCGCGTCACCTTCAAGCGGGCCGACGGCCTCGACCTCAGCGGTACGCTCTACCTGCCGGCCGACCATAAGCCCGGGACCCGGCTGCCCGTCGTCGTCTGGGCCTATCCGCTGGAATACGACAGCGCCGACACGGCCGGCCAGGTCCGCGGCTCGGTCAACCGCTTCACGTACTACCGCGGCACTTCGCAGCTGTTCTTCGTCACCCAGGGATACGCCGTGCTCGACAACGCCGAGATGCCCGTCGTCGGCGACCCTCAGACGGTCAACGACACGTTCGTCCAGCAGATCGTCTCCAACGCCGAGGCGGCCATCCGAAAGCTCGACGAGATGGGCGTCGGCGACCCGAAGAGGGTCGGGGTGGGAGGCCACAGCTACGGGGCCTTCATGACCGCCAACCTGTTGGCCCACTGCGACTTATTCGCCGCCGGAATCGCCCGCAGCGGCGCCTACAACCGGACCCTGACCCCGTTCGGCTTCCAGAGCGAGCGGCGGACCCTCTGGGAAGCTCCCGAGACCTATGTCAAGATGTCGCCGTTCATGCACGCCCACAAGATCAACGAGCCCGTCCTGCTCATCCACGGCATGGCCGACAACAACTCGGGGACCTTCCCTATCCAGTCCGAGCGCCTGTTCGCCGCCCTGAAGGGCTTCGGCGCGACGTCGCGGTTCGTCTACCTGCCGCACGAGAGCCACGGCTACGCGGCCCGCGAGTCCGTCCTCCACGTCCTCGCCGAAATGTTCGAATGGTTCGACCGTTACGTGAAAAACAAGAAGTGAGAACGGGAATTTCCACAGACTTTGTGAATAACCCTGTGGAAAACGAAAGCGCGAGACGTTCTAAAGAATTGTCAGACGCGGAGTTTTGATAAATTGCACATCGGATGGGCAGAGCGACGCCCGCGAGGAAGGAGACGGCGATGAAACGAAGGCGGCCCGAGACGGCGATCCTCCTGTTTGTTTTCTTGACTCTCGCGGCGTGCGGTCCGAAGGCCCCCGAGCCGCCGCCCGGCCCTTTGCACATCCTCATCTCCAACGACGACGGGATCGAGGACCCCGGCCTGGAAGCGCTCTTCGAGGCGCTCCTCCCCCTGGGCACGGTGACCGTCGCCGCGCCCCACATCGACCGCAGCGGGGCCAGCCACGGGGTGACCTCGGACCGGCCCATCGGCGTCACTGGGACGATGCGGGACGGAATGAGCTGGTTCGCCATAGACGCCCTTCCGGCGACCTGCGTCCGCCTGGCGATCGAAAAATTCCTCTCTGAGAAACCCGACCTGGTCGTCTCGGGCATCAACGTCGGGGAGAACCTGGGGACGGTCACTTTCTATTCGGCGACGGTCGGGGCCGCCCGGGAGGCGACCTTCCTGGGCGTGCCGGCCATGTCCGTCAACCTGGCCCGCGGCCCCGAAAGGGACCCCCGGGTCGCCGCGCGGATCGCGGCCGCTCTCGTCGGGCGGCTCGGGCCCGATTCCCTCCCAAAGGGCGTGTTCCTCAACGTCAACATCCCGCCTCTCCCGGCGGACCAGATCAAGGGCGTTCGGATCACGAGGCAGGACCCCCGCGCGCCGTTGAACTTCTTCGAAAAGGCGGCCACTCCCGATGGCGGAACGGAATACAAGCCGTCCTGGAAGCACCTCGAGCCGGCCGGCAAGGATACGGACATCTGGGCCGTGCGCAACGGCTATGTCTCGGTGTCCATTTTCGGCATCGACCAATCGGCCGCCGCGGGCAAAGCCGCCCGGCGGGCCCTCAGGCGTTTGGAAAGGCTCTCCCTTTCAGAGATTGGCGACTGAAAGCCTCCCCTTCCCCTTCGCCGCGAGGCCGGGGGGGCGCTGTGGTATTGACACACCTCCAAATAGTTGTTATCTGTTAAGTATCCCGGCGGGGGGGCCGCCCAGATGAAGTGTCCCAACTGCGAGTTGAACAACCCTGACACGCAGCGCTTTTGCGGCGAATGCGGGACCCCGCTCGACGGCAATCCCCCCGCCGCCCCCGGCGATCCCGACCTCACCGAGACCCAAGTCGTCCCCGCCATCGAGCTCAAGACGGGGGCTGTATTCGCCGGGCGCTACCAGGTCATCGAAGAGCTGGGCGTCGGCGGCATGGGGCGGGTCTACCGCGTCCTCGACCGAAAGCTCGACGAAGAAGTCGCCTTGAAGCTCATCAAGTACGACCTGGCCTACGACCGGAAGACACTGGAGCGGTTCCGGGACGAGCTCAAGACCACCCGCCAGGTCGTCCATAAGAACGTGGCCCGGCTGTTCGACCTGAACGAAGCCGGCGGCATCCCCTACATCACCATGGAATACGTCCGGGGCGAGAATCTCCGGCGCCTCATCAAGAAAGTGGGGCGGCTGGACGCCGCGCAGGCCGTGCGGTTCGCCACACAGATCTGCCGGGGGCTGGCCGAGGCCCATCGCCGCGACATCGTCCATCGCGACCTGAAGCCCCACAACATCATGATCGACGAGGAAGGCAGCGCCCAGATCATGGATTTCGGGCTGGCCCGGCTGATGAGTTCCGTCGAGCGCACCGAGAAAGGGGCCGTCGAGGGGACGCCCGCCTACGTCTCGCCCGAGCAGATCGAGGGCCAGGCCGCCGACCGGCGCTCCGACCTCTACTCGCTGGGGATCGTTCTCTACGAGATGGTCACCGGGCATCCGCCCTTCAAGGCGGACAGCCCCGGCGCCCTGGCCATGAAGCATCTCACCGAGCTGCCCCGCAACCCCCGCGAAACGAACCCCGATGTTACGGTCGGGTTGAGCCGGGTCATCATGAAGTGCCTGGAGAAGAGGCCTGAGAGGCGCTACCAGAGCGCGGAGCAAGTGCTGACCGACCTGGGCCGCGTGGAGCAGGAGCTCTCGACGGGCAGCATTCCGGTCCCGCCAACGGACGGCCCCGAGGAAACGCCCGGCCCGGCGCCGGCCCGCAAGCGCATCCTGCGCTTGGCCATCGGCTTCGTCGCGCTCGCGGCCGCGATCTTCGGCGTTTACAGATTTCTTAACCCGCCCGGGCCGTTGAGGCCGTCCATCGCCGTGCTCCTGGACCGCGAAGAAGAGGCCCCCCCCGAGCTCGGCAACCTGCCTCGCGGGCTGCAGAAGAACATCATCGAGAAGCTGAGCAGCATTTCCCGGCTTCGGGTCATCCCCTGGGAAGCCGTGGCCGGCTATGACCCCCAGGGCCTCTCCGACAAAAGGATCGGAGCGGCCCTCGGCGCAAAACATCTCTTGCGCCTGAACTTCCGGCAGGTCGATCATGCCCTGCGGCTGACGGCCAGGCTGATCGACGCCCGCCGAGGAACCACTCAGCCATTTCGCCTGGACAGGCCCATGGAGGACTACCTCCTGCTCGAGGACCAGCTGACGGCGGATATCGCCAGAGCCCTCAGAGTCCGCCTTGTCGAGGAGCGCCTGAGCAAGATCAAAGAGGGGAAACCCAAGAACCTCGAGGCCTACATCCATTTTCTGGACGGCATGAAGCTCCTGGAGGGCGACAAGGACACGGCCCGGGCCATCACGCATTTCGAGAGGGCCATCGAGATCGACCCTCGTTACGCCCTCGCCTATTGGGGCCTGGGGAACGGTTTCGAGCAACGCTTCAACAGCCCGGACGAGGGGGGGCGAAGCGAAGACAGGGAGAGCATGTTCCGGGCCTACCGCCTGGCGCACGACTACGACCCGAATGCGCCGGAGACGAACCTGGGGCTCGGCTGGGCCTATTTCAACGAGCGGGACAACACCGCGGCCTTCAACCACTTCCGCAAGGCGGTGCAGCTCGATCCCGGCAATTACACGGTCAACAGGGACGCCGGGGCCTTCCTCCGGAGCTTGGGCCTCTATGACGCGGCCCATAAGTACCTGGCCCGCGCCGCCCGCCTGAATCCTCTCGACCCCGAACCCCTGATCCAAATGGCCCAGAGCCGGGCCTACCTGGGGCAGCACGTAAAGGCCCGCGACCTGCTGGAAAAGGCCGTCCTGTTGGCGCCCGACAATCTCGCGGGCCTGAACGCCTATGCCGCCCAGCTGGCCGTCACCGGCCGTTTCGAAGAGGCAGAAAGGACGATCGCGTCCGCCGAGGCCATCGACCGGAAGGGCCTCAAGCTGCTCTTCGTCAAGGCGTTGCTCGCAGCGGCCCGCGGCGAAAGGCCGAAAGCGCTGGAGCTGCTCGACGCCCTCGAGCGGCCGACCCGCGAGGAGGTCCGCGTCTACCTGCTCCTTGGGATGAAGGACGAGGCCATCCGTTCCATCGAGGCCGGAATCGAACGGGGGTTCGCGGAACGGGGGATGTATCTCTACGGCTATCCGTGCCTGTCCTCCAATCCCTGCTTCAAGGCCCTCCGCGGGGACCCGCGCTTCGAGGACATCCTGAAAAAGCAGAAAGCGCAATATCAGAACGAGCTCAAGAAGCTCGAAAAGCTCTAGCCGCCCGGAGAAGACGCCTGAAACGGCCCGCCTCGGGGACCGGCGCAAAGGGGGTGGTTCCGGAAACGAGTGGCATTCTCTTGTCCATACAGGATCTTCTGAAAAAAGCTTGGGAAAGGAGAGAAACATGAAAAACGCAAGAATGATTCCGGCCATGGGCATCGCCGCCCTCTTCCTTGGGCTCTTCGCGGCTTGCCCATCCCCAGGGCCGGATGAGACCGGAACCACGGCGGGCGTTCCGCCCGAACCCGCACGGCCCGAACCCGCTGAGGCTATCACGGTCCGGCTGGTTCCCGGCTCTCTTTTGGAGAGCAATCTGTTGAGGAAGATCGAGCGCGACAACGCCGAACTGCTGGGCCACTTGGGAAAATACCAAGAGGCCGCGCCCGAGAACAAGCCTTCTGCTGCGAAAGCCTGGAAAGCCGCGATGCAGACCACCTACTTGAAGGACGCGAGAATGACCTTAGAAAGCGGGCAGTCCGTAAAGGGGTGGGAGGCTGTCATCGAGGCGATCGAAGGAGTCCTCGACGCCCATGCCTCTTTCAAGCTGAAGAGCGTCCTTGTTGAGATCGAGTACCTTCCCTACGGGAGCGAAGAGTACGTTATGCTTAACGCGGATAAGAAGCCTGGCGAGGAGATCGATATGATCTTCCACATCAAATCGACCATTGTCCACGAATCGGATCCCCTAGAATCGCAATGGGATGGCGAGCTGCTCCACCGCCGGACGTGCGACCCGATCTACTGATCCAGAGCAGGTCCGGCCGCCGCGTCGCCGGCCCGTTCGGGGGAGAGGACCGGCTCGCCTAGCGCAGGATCTCGGTCCACAGCCAGTAGCAGAATGCGCCCAGATAGACGGTGAAGAGCACCCAGACGAGGATATTGACGAATTCGTTGACCCTCTTGAGGAAGGGATAGCGCTCCCTCCGCCGCTTGGTGTTGAGCTTGGAGAGAGCGTAAACGATCGCCAGGGCCAGGAGAAGCGTCAGCCACTTGCGCACGGCCGGCTCAGCGCTCGACGGCGGCCCTGATCTTGTCCACGTCGGCCCTCCGGATGAGCCTCGGGATGTTCACGTAGATGCGGTGGAACCCGTAGCCGCCCTGCTTCAGCTCTTCGATGGCCTCCTCCTTCGTCCAGCCCTGGAAGACGATGCGGTACATGGCCGCCACGGCCCCAACCCGGTCAGCGCCGTGGTGGCAGTGGAAGAGCACGGGCTTGGGGGCCTCGCGGATGGCTTTCAG
>JAWOHF010000281.1:0-5535 GCA_046496285.1 Candidatus Aminicenantota bacterium | reverse complement strand
CCACGTCACTCCGCGTGCCCAGGGCGGCCAGTCGCGCTGGGAGAACTGCGTGCTGGCGTGCCTGGCCTGCAACAAGCGCAAGGCCGACCGCGCGGTCGGCCTTGCGGGCTGGTGCGACGGGATCTCAGCCTCGGCGGGTACTTCCTTGGCCGTCGGAATCAACAACTGACTGTAACGCATGGTCTTTGGTCCTTAGTCTTTCGGTCCTGCCCGACCCGGTATGATCTCTTCGCCGCGGAGGATCCTGTGCAGGCGGGGGGAGTAGTCCTCCTGGATCCGGATGGCGCTCTCGAGGCTCAGGTTCTCGATCTTGTCGGCCATCTCCTCGAAGGTCCCGATCTCCCCGTCGAGGAAGCGGCGGACGGCCAGGAAGGCGCTCATTTCGAGGTCCAACCCGAGCAGGGAAAATCTTCCCGGTTCCCTGAGGGCGTCGAAGCGCGTGGTCAGCTTGCGGGCGGCCTGGCTCATGGCCTCGGGGATGAGATCGGCCACCGTGATGTGGGCGGGAAGACCGGTTCCGCTCAGGAGGAGATGCTCGACGAAATTCCCTGTTCCTCCTCCCAGGTCGAGGAGTCTGTCCCCGGGTCGAAGCTCCAGGGCCTCGAGCTGGTCCCGCATCAGCTGTTGGTAGTCGTCGGACATGGCCATGACGTCGTACCCCAGGACGCTGTCGTCGCCGACGAGGTAATGTGTCCAGTAGCCTTTGCGGTTCCTGAGCTTTCGGGACGGCAACCGGTCCTTCTCGGCCCGGCGCATGACCTCCATGTCCTTTTTCGACGGCAGGATCGGCTGGATCATCGCCCCGAGGAGGAACCGGTGTATGAGGGACGTGATCGTCCCGAACAGCCGGAGGCCCTCCTTCGAGGTCCGGGCGTTGTGGCCGATGGGTACCGAAATGACCTCGCGGAGGGCGTCGGCCTTGACGCTCATGACGTCCCGGATGAACTCGTCCTTGACCCAATTGTCGTGCTGTCCGTAGATCCAGGTTATGGGCAGGTCCAGATGGCGCATGTCCTCGCGGGCCTGCTCCAGCGTGGCCACGGAGTTGGCGACGCCGTCGGCGACGTACGGGTCGACATTGAGCAGGTTGCCCAGGACCGGCATGACGCCGAGCTTGATGCCGAGCTGGTAGTGTTCCAGGAAGTCCAGTCCGCAGTTGACCCGGACCATCAGGTCGCGGAACTCCGGCGTCCCCATGCAGGCGATCCAATAGTCGATCCGCCGGCGGTTGGCCTCGTCGCGGAGGACGATCCGGGCTTCGAGCGCCGAAAAGGAGAAGGTCAGCAGGATGACCTTTCCGGCCTTGAGCTTCGGATTGAGCCGCAGCCAGTCGAGGACGGTGACGATGTCTTCGGCGCCCTGGGTGAAATTCGTGTTCAGCATCTCGTAGGGCGGCTGGGCGGCCTCGCGGGCCTTGTGGCTTTCCCCCTTCTTGTGGATCCCGTCGTAACGGATGACCGCCAGCGGCTGTCCCAGAAGCTGGAAATTCTCGCAGAGGGTCAGGGCCAGGCCGAAGAGCGTCTCTTTCGTTTTCCCGAAGGCGGGCGGGATGATGACCACGGGCACGGGATTGTCGTCGAGCGGCAGGGATGAATTGAGGAGGCCGACGATCTCCTCGCCCCGCGAATTCTCCAAGCGGATGACCTGGGGCTTCAAATAGGAGGCCCGGGATATGTCCCTTGCCGGGCCGGCCGGTCCCCAGTTCGTGGGCCTTTCGGGGATGTCCTCTCCGCGCCGGGCGAACTCCAGCCCCGGAGCATGGACCGACTGGATGCTCATCCGGCCGATGCCGAACTGGACGCCGTATTTCATCCGATCGCCGCCCTCCAGCCCGTCCCGCGAAACGTAGCGGACCTCGCCCGTCTCCTCCCAGAGGAGCTTGTCGCCGTCGAGGATGGACAGGGATTCGAGCGGCGTCCCCTTGAGAAGCGCCGGCGCGTCCGGGTCGGCGATGAAGCTGACGCCTCCGGGGCTGATGTCCGTGATCCGGCCCCGGACCTTGCGGTGGAAGGGGGCCGGCAGAGGGATCTCGACCTTGAGGCCGGCCGCCGGGTTGATCCTCTTCTCGGCCCGCTTTTCCGAGTAGAACATGACTTTCGGGTACAGGCAGACCAGCTTCCCTCCGTCCGGCGTGATGCGGGAGATCATGGTCTCGAAGTTGTAGGTGGCGTAGCCGATCTGGAAGGAGACGAACAGGAGGTCCGAGGTCTTGAACTTGACGTTCAGGCTCTCCCCGGACAGGAGGCACGCCGCGGGCGGGGCGATCTCGGCGAAGGACAGGATCTCGGGCTGTCCTGAGCTGGCCGGGACGGCGGCGACCTCGACCCCTTTCTGCATGGCGCAGCGCAGCAGTGATTCGATCTTGAACGAATCCGAAAAGAGGACCATGTCGTCCGTTTTGAGGAAGGGATAGCGGAGCTTGAGATCGGAGAGGTCCCTTATCGAGACGTAGTCCGAAAGGAACTGCAGCAGGGAATGGCGGCTCGTGTCGTCCATGGCCTGGAATTCCACCCCGACCCCGCCCTGGTCGATGTCCTGGCGGACGATCCTCCCGGTCACGCCATATTGACGGCCGTCGGGCAGGGCGATCGTCAAGGGCAGGGAGGCCCCTTCGGGGAAGAACGACAGGGTCTTCAGGAACATGCCGTTCTCGCTGAGATTGACCACCCGGGCGTCGCCGAGGGTGCCGGCCTCGATGCGCACGTCCTGGGAGCCGTTGATGCTGATGCGCATCGAGGTCCGCTTCTCCCGGGATTTCTGAGCCAGGAGGAAATTGACCTTGCGGAGGAGCACGGCCGGGTCCGACGGCTTGGCCAGGCAGCAGTCGATGCGGCCGTAGCTGGCCAGGTCGATGACCGTGCCGTTCGAGGCGCTCTCCGTCAGGAGGATCTTGATGATGGATTCCGAGCCCTTGAACATCTCGTGGAGGAAGCGGAGGAACTCGGTGCCTTTCATCCGCGGCAGGTCCTCGTTGACGATGAGGACATGGACCTCGGGCAGGGTCTTGATCAGATGGATGGCTTCGACGCCGCTCGTCGAGGTCCGGACGGAGCAGGATTCCCGGAGCACCCGCTGGACCCTGTCGAGAAAGGACAGATCGTCGTCGACGATCAGGACGACCGGCATGTTCGTCGCCCCGCGCTTTTCCGTCTCTGCTCTTGTCATTGAGTTACGGGCCGCCTGTGGAGGGAACGGGTCGGTCGCCGGGGGTAGGCTTTTCCCCGCGATACAGACTCCTACACCATAAGTTGCGTGACTCCATAGAGAGCCACGCAAAATATAGGGGATAACTTTAAGACTGTCAAGAAGTTCTTGGCTTCAAGGACCTTACGGTCTCCGAGGCCGCCCGGGCGTAAATGACGATATCCAAGCCGGCGCAAACCAGGGTGTAGCCCTCTTCGAGCGCTTGTCGAGCGCCCTGGACCTCCTGGGCGAAGATCCCGGCCGGGATCTTGCGAGAGGCGCAGGCTTCACGCACGGTCCGCACCGCCTCCCGGACGTCGGCGTCCTGGATCCGCCCCGGCTTGCCCAGGCTGGCCGAGAGGTCGTAGGGACCGATGAAGACCGCGTCGACGCCGGTGACACCCAGGATCCCGTCGATCATCCGGACGCCGTCGATGTGCTCGACCTGGGCGATGAGGACCGTTTCCGAGTTCGCGCTCTCCACGTTCTCCTGGAACCGCAGGCCGTAGCGGTTGGCGCGGCTGAACCCGACGCTCCGGCCGCCTTCGGGGGGGTATTTGCTCCAGTGCACGGCCCGGGCCGCGTCCTCGGCGCTGTCGACGTGCGGGATGATGAGGCCGGCCGCCCCGGTATCGAGGGCTTTCTTGACCGCCGTCTCCGAGTTTTCCGGGATGCGGATGATAGCGGCGCACGGCGGGCGGACCGCCTGGGCCAGTCGCAAAGCCTCAGCGGGCCCGATCGCGCCGTGTTCCATGTCGATGAACAGCCAGTCGAAGCCGGCGTCCGACGCGATCTCGGCCAGTTCCGGCGAGGGCAGGCTGACGAGGGTCCCGATGAGGGGCTCTCTCCGCAGAAGGCGGTCCCGAAACCTGGGTGTTTCCATTTTCGGGTTCAATATAAAGGACGGCACGGGATTAGTCAAACCTGTGCTAGAATGGGGGCCTCCGGAGCCGGGTCAGGAACATGGAGAAGGAAAAGAGGAACGCGGCGGCGAGCTCCGTGGCGGCCGCCCTGGGCCTCACGGCCATCAAGCTCGTCGTCGGGCTGGCCACCGGCTCGCTGGGGCTGCTGGCCGAGGCCGCCCACTCGGGCCTCGACCTCGTGGCCGCGGTGGTGACCTTTTTCGCCGTCAGGGTCTCGGACAAGCCGCCCGATGACGCCCACCCCTACGGGCACGGCAAGATCGAGAATTTCGCCGCGCTCGTCGAAACCCTCCTGCTTTTCCTGACCTGCGCCTGGATCTGCTACGAAGCGGTGCGCAGGATCTTCTTCCTCGAGGTCGAGATCACGCCCAGCGCATGGGCCTTCATTGTCATCCTCGTCTCCATCTTCGTCGACGCCAGCCGTTCCCGGATGCTGTTCCGTGTCGCCCGGAAGTACGACAGCCAGGCCCTCGAGGCCGACGCCCTCCACTTTTCGACCGACGTCTGGAGCTCGTCGGTCGTCCTTCTCGGCCTGGCCCTGGTCTGGCTCGGTCAGAACGTCTTCCCCCGGCACGCCGGGTTTCTCCTCAGGGCCGACGCGGTCGCGGCGTTGGGCGTTGCCTTCATCGTCCTGTTCGTGAGCTACAGGCTCGGCAGGCGGACGATCGACGTCCTCCTCGACCGGGCGCCGGAAGGGCTCAGAGAGAAGTTTACCGAGGCCGCCAACGGTGTCGACGGCGTCATGAGCATCGTCAAAGTCCGCCTTCGACGCTCGGGCGCCCGGATCTTCGTCGACATGACCATCGAGGTCGATCGGACCCTGTCCTTCGAACGGACCCACGCCATCGCCGAGGAGGTTGAAGGCCGGATCCAGGCCCTCGTCCCCAGGGCGGACGTCGTCATCCACACCGACCCCAGGGAAAGCGAGCGGGAGACGATGGCCCGGCGCATCCGGACCATCGCCGAGAGGAGCATGGTCCCGGTCCACAACATCAGCGTCCACGAGGACGACGGGGCCTTCCACGTGGACATCCACCTCGAAGTGGACGACCATCTCCTGCTCCACCAGGCCCACGAACAGGCCAGTCAAATCGAGCGGGAGCTCAAGCGGGACATCCCGTCCATCAAGCGCGTCAACACCCATATCGAGTCCCGGAGGACGGGGATCGGGGACGGGACCGATGTCACGGCGTCGGAGCACAAGATGGCCGAGGAAGTCCGGAGGATCACCGACGGGGTCACCGGTCGGTCCTGCTGCCACAACATCGTCATCCGCCGGCAGGCCGGGCGTTTCGCGGTTTCCCTTCACTGCGGCTTCGACCGGGACCTCCCGGTCGTCGAGGCCCATCGCCTTTCGACGCGCATCGAGGAGGCCCTGAAAAGGGAGATGCCCTCCATCGAACAGGTCCTCGTCCACACCGAGCCGGAA
>JAWOHF010000242.1:0-3318 GCA_046496285.1 Candidatus Aminicenantota bacterium | reverse complement strand
CCGCCTGTCCTCCTGGAAAGAGATCGCCGACTACCTGGACTGCGACACGAGGACCTGTCTGCGCTGGGAAAAGAGCTTCGGGCTGCCCATCCATCGTTTGGAAGGCGCGAAGAAGTCGCGGGTCTACGCTTTCCGGGACGAGATCGACCGCTGGCAGCGGGAGAAGAGCTCGCTGTTCAACGTCAAGGGCGCCGGCGAAGACGGCGGCCGGGGCGGTGGCCGGCCCGGCGAACGCAACAACTCCGCGACAGGCGGGCGTCAGATCCTCAAACGGCCCCGGAACGTCGCGCTGGTGACGGTCGCGGCGCTCCTCGTCGTGCCGGCCGTGATCTTTACGGGCTTAAGCCTCTCGACCCCCCGCGCCCCGGCGGGCTTCCGGATCGACGGCTCCGCGCTCGTCATCCTGAACGCCAAGGGGAAGGAGCTCTGGCGGCACGATGCGGGCCCCCACAATTTGGCCCGCGAAAGATACCGCTCGACGAAGCCCCAGGAAAGATGGAGCGGGCAGGATGGGAAGACCGTCCTTCCGCACCTGATCATCGACGACCTCGACGGCGACGGCAAGGTCGAGACCCTGTTCAACACTTGGATGGATGACGGCCGCACCGGGGGAAACGTGCTATGTTTCGACCAGCGGGGCAAGCGGCTCTGGGAATTCGAGACGGGGCGGCCCATGGAGTTCGGGGCGACACGGTTCTCCGGGGACTTCATCGTCCGCGGTTTCGATGCCGTCGATCTCGATGGGGACGGCCGCAAGGAAATTCTGGTCATCGCCAACCAGTTGAACCGGTTCCCGACGCGCTTGTCCATACTGGATACGAACGGGGAGCTCCGGGGTGATTATTGGCACTCCGGGCATTTGGGCGATTTAATCGCCGCCGACCTCGACGGGGACGGCCGCAAAGAGATCCTGACCTTCGGGACCAACAACGAGTACGGTGAAGGGGTGCTGATCGTCTTCGACGCCGCCGACGTGCGCGGATGCTCGCCCCAGTCGGATGAGCGGTTCCGGTGGAAGGGCGTGGAGCCGGGCTCCCATCTTCACTTCATCCGGATCCCGAGGCCCGACGCCGAGCTCGCGGACTTTTACCCGCTCGACGATATCTCCCATGTGACCGCCAATACCGACGGCCGCTTCTCGGTCTGGTCGGGCCGCAGCGGGATCGAGTACGTGTTCGACCGGTCGATGAGCGTCGTCGAGGTCCGCGGCAGCCACTCCTTCCAGATCCTCCACGAGAACGCCCGGCGTAGCGGCAAGATCACCAGCGTCGCCGACGCCGCCTACTTCGAGGACCTCCGCCGCCGCGTCCTCTACTGGGACAAGGCATCCGCCAGTTGGCGCGCCTTGGCTGACAGAAGCCATTGATAAAAAACAAGATGGTGCTTTACAAAGGTCCATTTTAGGGCATTAGTCGCGTTTTTTGCCCTGTTTTGGGCCTATTTTTTTGCGGCTGATCTCCTTGTGCCAAAATGTGACAAATAAAGAATTGAAGGGAAATAGTGCAACCTAGTCGGCAACACGCTTGACAGGCCCGCCGGCACTCCCCATCTTCGAGGTGGGGAGTGAGAAATGGAACGAGAAGGGGGCCCTCGTCGCCGGGACATGCGCCGGCACTTGCGCTCGGCTCATCCGGGGCTCTTGTTGGCTCTATGGGCGGGGTTCCAAGTCATCGGGCTCGCGCCCTACGTTCCCGGAGCCGAAAGGCCCCCGCTCCGCACGGTGACCGTCAAGGTCGTCGCCGACGCGAGCCTCCGGGCGAACGAGATCTGGAAGGTCGATATCGGCCGCCATTTGCAGGATGTCAACTCTACTTTCCGGGGGGCGCTCGGAGTCAAATTCAAGATCGTGTCCTACGAGTATTGGGACGCGGATTCGGAGGGCCAGCCGCTGGCCGCTTTGCTGCCGGGACTCCGGGACCTTGCCGGGAGATCGGGGCCGGACCGCCCGGACGGCGAGATCGTTCTAGGGCTCGTCCCCGAGGGACCCGAGGGACCGATCGATCCGGGCATCGCCGACTATCTCGAGGGCATCATCATCGTCAAGTATCTCAAGAATAAGGGCGGTATCTGCTACGTGATGCTCCACGAGCTCTGCCACCTGTTCGGGGCCATCGACCTCCGTGAGAGGGGCTCGGTGATGAGCCTCGAACGGCCGACGTTCCGTATTGACGCGTTCACGCGGACCATCATGCGGGCCAACCGGGACAGATGCTTCGGGCACGAAAAGTATCCCCTGAGCCGGGAGCGGATAGCCGAGGCCATCACCCTCTACAGCGAACGCCAGGCCCTCGGGTTGGGAGAGAGCGAGCTAAGCATCTGCCTCCACAATCTTCAGGCCATGCTGGCCCAAATGGGAACGGCGGCCCAACAACGCCGCTAATCCAAGAACCCTTCTTATGCGCGGTTGAGGTCGTTGACCAGGAGGCGCAAAGTCCCCGCGTCGCGGCGGTTGAAGGCCAGCGTCAGGCGCGGCAGGTCGGGCAGCTCGCCCCGCTCGCCCTCGACCGGGCCGGCGTGCTGCTCGATGCGCCCGCCCGCGAGGATCGACCCGTACACGTCGTTGAGCCGTTCGACCGCCTCGGCCGGAAGCGGCGCGTTGAGCCGCAGCACGAGCGTCGGTCCCACGTAGCGCATCGAGTGGTAGCGCCGGTAGAAGCCGGCGACCTCCTCGACGGCGACATCCACGTCATCGGTCACCTTGAACAGATGCATGTCGTCGGGACCGATCATCCCGGTGTGCAGGAGCTCGGCCTTGACGTACGTGCGCCAGTGCTGCCAATACGTGCCGCCCGGCGCGTCGACCATGACCACCGGGACGAGCGTGTTCTTGCCGGTCTGGATCATGGTCAGCGCCTCGAAGCCCTCGTCGTGCGTCCCGAACCCGCCCGGGAAAAGGACGATGGCCGAGGCCTCCTTGAGGAACAGGATCTTGCGCGTGAAGAAATACCTGAAGTTGATGAGCTTGGGATCGGCGGCCATGACCACGTTGGTCTTCTGCTCGAACGGCAGGCGGATGGCGACCCCGAAGCTGGCCTCGCGCCCGGCCCCCGCGTGCCCGGCCTTCATGATGCCGTCGCCGGCGCCGGTGATGACCATCCATTCGCGCTCCCGCATCTTCCGGGCGAAGGCGTCGGCCTGGATGTAGTCGGGATGATCGACGGGCGTGCGGCTCGAGCCGAAGATCGAGACCTTGCGGATATGGGAGTACGGGGCGAAAACCTTGAACGCGTAGCGAAGCTCTTTGGCGGCCGAACCGATCATCTTGAGCTCGGCGCGCCCGGTCTTGTCGCGCGCCAAGCGGGTGATGGTGATCATTAT